>JBBRVF010000172.1:0-4228 GCA_038247145.1 Solirubrobacterales bacterium
GATCCCGGCCAGATTGAGCAAGTCGATTTCGTAGCCGGCGGCCGGCACGAGTTCGGCCTCGAGGCGGCCTCGGGCACCCATGAACGACACCTCGGCCCCTCTATCTCGAAGCTCGTCGGCGATCGCCACGGCCGGCACGACGTGCCCCGCCGTGCCGCCCGCCGCCATGACTACCCTGGGCACCAGTGGCCGTCCTTCTTGTCGGTTTCGCTCTGCGATTGTCTTCAACCAGCTTCAGTCTGGCAACCTGATCCCGGCCCCGGCGGGCGGGGGCCCGGCTGAGGGTCGCGGCTTTTCCGCCACGGGCCACGTTGAGGATCAGGCCGATCGCCACCAGGCTCACGATCAGGCTGTTATTGCCATAGGAGACCAGCGGCAGTGGCACTCCGGTAAGCGGGGCCAACCCCATTACCGCGTACAGGTTGAGGCTGGCCTGGACCAGGATCAGGCCGGTCAACCCGGTCGCGAGGATGCGTCCGAAGTCATCCCGAGCGGTCTTGGCGATTCGGAATCCGGCATAGCCGATCAGACCGTAGACAGCAACCAGGAGGAAGATCCCGAGGAAGCCGAACTCCTCGCCGATCACCGCCGAAATCATGTCGGTATGGGCTTCGGGCAGATAGAACGCCTTCTGCACGCCATTGCCGATGCCGACCCCGTCGAGTCCGCCGGACCCGATCGCGATCTTCGCCTGGAAGGTCTGGAAACCCGCACCGGAGACGTCGCCCGTCGGGTCAAGGAAGGTCAGCAGACGCTGACGCCTGTAGGGGGCGGCGATCGCCATCGCCGTCGCGACGAAAGCAAGCCCACCACCGAGCAGGGCGAGGTCGCGCGGCCGGGCCCCGGCGGCAAAGAGCGTGACGCCGGCGGCAAATACTGCGACCATGGCCGTACCCATGTCGGGCTGGAGCATGACCAACCCGCAGGCAGCCGCCGTCATCAGCAGAAAGGGGGCCATCTCCCGCACCGAGTGCAGGCGGTCGGGGCGGTTCGCGAAGAGGTGAGCGCCGTAGAGAACCAGTGCCAGCTTGAGGAATTCGGCCGGCTGGAACTGGACCGGGCCGAACATGAACCAGCCCTTGGTGCCGTTTACGGCGGTGCCAACCACCAGTACGGCGAGCAGGGCTGCCAGGACCAGCCTGATCGCCAGCGGGATCGCCGACCGTATCCGGGCCAGCTTCATCCGCATCACGACGAGCATCAGGACCAGGCCGATGGCGATCGCGATCAGGGTACGCTGCAGGTAGTAGGCGCTGCCGGCCAGTCCGCCGTCGTTGAGGATGGCCGAAGTCGAACTCGCAGAGAAGACCATCACCGCACCGAAAGCCAGCAGGATCAAGGTCGCCGTCAGCAGCAGGTTGTACTCGACCGGAGAGTCGATCACGGCGGCCCGGCGGGCCTTGCCCCGGCGCGGTTTAAACCCCCGCCTCGGTTTGCCGCCGGGGCCCTTCTTCTTCCGGCGGCGCGGATCAGGCGACATTGATCGTCCCCACAAACCGGCGGAAGCGGTCGCCACGGTCCTCGTAATCCCGGAACTGGTCGAAGCTGGCGCAGGACGGTGACAGCAGTACGGTCTCACCCGGGCGTGCATGTCGCCAGGCCCTCGAGACCGCGGTCTCGAGGTTGCCACAGTCTTCAACCGCGATCCCCTGCGACGCCAACGGGGCGAGGGCCCCGCCGATCGAGCCGGCAGATTCGCCAACCAGGTAGATGGCGGCACAGGAGTCGCGGACCGCAGCCAAAAGCGGCTCGAAGGACTCGCCCTTCTCGCTGCCGCCGAGGATCAGCCTCACTCCCGAGTCGAATGAAGCAAGTGCGGTGACGGTAGCTTCGACGTTGGTCGCCTTCGAGTCGTTGACAAAACAAACGCCGCCGACCTCGGCGACCGGCTCGAGCCTGTGGGCGACCCCGGCGAAGCTGCGAAGGCCTTCGGCGACAACCTCAGGCGGCAACCCGAGGCTGAGCGCTGCAGCGGCGGCGGCCATCGCGTTGGCGACGTTGTGATCGCCGATCAGCTTCAACTCCGACTTCGCAAGTAGCGGGCGGCCGTCGACTGCGATGACACCGTCCTCAACGACGATGTCTACCGGGTTCGGTGACTCGCCCCCCGGCAGAAAGCGCACCACGGCGGCTTCGCCGGGTGGATCCACCCCGGCCATGACCGGGTCTGCCTCGTTCAGCACGGCCACGTCACCCTCGACCTGATTGCGGAAGATGCGCTGCTTGATCCGTCCGTACTCCTCCATCGTGCCGTGCCGATCCAGATGGTCGGGGGCGAGATTCAGGTAGACCGCACATTCAGGCGCGAAGTGCTCGATGTCTTCGAGCTGAAAGCTGGAGCATTCGCAGACCACGGTCACCCGGGTATCGAGCGGACGCTCGGCCAGGGCCGAAAGCGGACTGC
Organism: Solirubrobacterales bacterium; assembly: GCA_038247145.1. Classification (GTDB taxonomy): domain Bacteria; phylum Actinomycetota; class Thermoleophilia; order Solirubrobacterales; family 70-9; genus 67-14. The sequence continues at coordinate 2,405 of JBBRVF010000172.1, forward strand.
CGATGTTGCCAACCGCGTGAACCGGGCGGCCGGCGGTGCGCAGGACATGAGCCACAAGCTCGGTCGTGGTGGTCTTGCCGTTGGTGCCGGTGATGCCGACGAAGGTGGCGCCGACCATTCGCCAGCCGAGCTCGAGCTCGCCGATGACCGGGATCCGGCGTCGCCGCGCTTCGAGCACGACCTCGGCCTCGTTTGGCACGCCGGGGCTCTTGACCACGGTCGCGACGCCGTCCAGCAAGCTGACGCCGTCCGATTCTGTCTCGTAGCCGACACCTGCCAGATCGAGGTCTTCAAGTCCGGCCGGCAGCCCTGAATCGACCCCGAAAACCTCTTCGCCCCGCGACTTCAGCGCCCGCGCGACGGCCACCCCGGAGCGGGCCAGCCCGACGACGAGGAAGGGTCCGGGAGGAAGTGGCGGGCGGGCCCTGGATGAGTGGACGTATTCCACCTTCCATCCTTCAACGCGGCTGGGCCTGTTCCTTTATCCCATGCGGGTTTTGGTCAGCCGCCGATCGACTGCTGATAGATCGCGAAGCCGAGCCCGGAGCAGACCGCCGCGATGATCCAGAAGCGCAGCATGATCTTGGTCTCGGACCAGGCCAACATCTCGAAATGGTGGTGAAGCGGCGCCATCAGCAGCACCCGGCGACCGAAGGTCTTGAAGCTGAATACCTGGACCAGCACCGACAGGGCTTCGATCACGAAAATCCCGCCGATGACAATCAGCAGGATCTCGGTCTGGGTCATCACTGCCAGGGCGCCGATCGCGCCGCCCAACCCGAGCGAACCGGTATCGCCCATGAAGATCGAAGCGGGAAAAGCGTTGAACCAGAGGAAGCCGACGCAGGCGCCGACCAGGCATACGGCCAGCAGTGCGAGATCCTGCTGGCCGACCGTGATGAAGCAGATGGCCGTATAGGTGAGCAGGACGATTGCGCAGGACCCGGCAGCGAGTCCGTCGAGGCCGTCGGTCAGGTTGACCCCGTTGGTAGCGCCGGCGATCACCAGGAAGACCAGGATGAAGTAGGCGACCGGGCCGATATCGAGGCTGATGTCGAGGCCGCGGAGCAGGATCACCGGCTCGAGCCCGACCTCGTGGCGCGCCACCCACCACAGGACCAGGGCGAGGATGACTTGCCCGACCAGCTTGTACCTGGCCGAGAGCCCGAGCGAGCGGCGCTTTACGATCTTGATGAAGTCGTCGGCGAAACCGAGGGCGGCGCAACCGAGGGCTACAAAAAAAACGGTCATCGCAGCGAAGCTGTGATCGGAGAGCACCAGGAACGGCACCAGCACGGCGGTGAAGATGATCAGGCCACCCATGGTCGGGGTGCCGGCCTTGGTCTGGTGTCCGGCCGGACCTTCTTCGCGGATGTTCTGGCCGAACTCCCGTCGCCTCAGAAAGGCGATGAAGCGCGGCGACAGGAACAGGCAGATCAGCATCGAGGCCATTGAGCCGAGGACGATTTCGCCCATCAGGCGCCTCCACCCGGTTCCATCGTCCGGGCGACCGCGTCAGCCTCGGCACGCGAGCGGTCGCGCGCATCGCGGCGCATCTCCTGGATCGCCGAGCTGACCGTCGCGAAGTCGACATTGCCCTGGTAGACCCCCGCGGAATCCACGACGGTGGCGCAGCCGTAGCGGGACTTGAGCATCTCGTTGAGCGCATCGGCCAGGGTCGCGTTCGGCTGGACGAGGGCCTCGGGCGGCAGCCCGATCTCGATCAGCGGTCGGTCGTCGCGCTGCAGCTCGCGGCCACTCACCCAGCGGACCGGTCGGCGCGCCTCATCGAGAAGCAGCACGGCACCCTTGTCGGACGCCTGC
>JBBRVF010000173.1:0-4208 GCA_038247145.1 Solirubrobacterales bacterium
CGCCTCGAGAAGGGTGTCGCTCAGGTCGTCGGCGATCAGCGGTTCGTAGTGTCCGGTGAGCACCACCGAGGGTCCGAGCTGCGCCAGTTTGCGGACCGATGCCTTTGCCTGCTGGTGGTCCCAGGCCCAGGCCGGGTGAGGCACACTCGCTTCGCCGCGGGGCAGCGGTTTGAGCCGGGCCGAATCGACCACGTAGATCGTGTCGCTGACCAGAGCGACACGGTCGCTCTCCCGCCAAAGTCCAATCAGTCCTGGTGCATGGCCGGGGAAGTGGATGACCTCGAAACCGGCCACCGGGTCGCCTTCCTCAACGGTGCCGGCGACCTTCACCGGGCCGCCGTCCCACCACGGCATCAGGCCACGGTAAAGCAGGCGGAACGGGGCTACCTCGAGCATCGAGAGATCCATATAGGGGGCGAAAGAGCCCGGCGACTGCGCATCGGCGACCTCGTCCGGATGGCACCACACCGGCGGCCCCAGCTTCGGGGCGGTTCCGCGATGGTCCGCGTGGGCATGGCTGAGTACGATCCGCTCGATTCCGCCGAACTCGCGGGCCACCCGCCGGTTCGATCGCAACATCGCCTTCGTGCCGGCATCGAACTGCACGATTTCGCCTTGCGGTCCCCGGACGAAGTAGATGTTCATGCCGCCGCGCAGGTCGCCCCGGAGCAGCCACACCCCATCTGCGACCTCGTCGAGGCCGGCGGGTCCAGCGGTTGGTGATTTCGGCGACTGACTCATTCTTCTAACCTGCTTTCGATGCCCACCAACTGGAAAGTCCTGATGGTCGTGATAACCGTCTTCCTCTCCGCTTCGGTGGTGATCGGAACCTACAGACTCGTGAGCACACCGGCGGAGCTTTTCGGCGCCAACTTCGAGGGCCTTTCGAAGTCCGAATTCCCGAAGGAGACCGGGCCCGGGCAGCCCTGACCCCGATGTTTACACCGTCTGCCGGTTCCGGCGCTACGATGGCCCGGTACTGAAGCCAACGATCCGGGAGTCCAATGCCTCTTTTCAAGCGAATAGTCGTGGGAACCGACGGGTCGGATTCGGCCAAAGATGCGGTCAGGCAGGCGGCCAGCCTCGCCCAGCTGACAGGAGCCGCCCTCGACGTGGTCAGCGCCTACGAGCCCGTGCCGCAGCGGCAGGTAGATTCGGAGAAAGAAGGCGCGCCGGCCGACATCCAGCACGAATTCGGGCCGCGAGAGGACGTCAACTTCGCGCTTGACGCTGCGGTGGCGATCGCCCGCGACCTGGAGGTAGAGGTGAAGCCCCACGCCAAGGACGGCGACGCGGCCGATGCCATCCTCAGGGTCGCGGAGGAGGTCGAAGCCGACCTGATCGTGGTCGGAAACAAAGGCATGACCGGTGCCCGGCGCTTCCTGCTCGGTTCGGTCCCGAACAAGGTCTCCCATCACGCCGACTGCAGCGTGATCATCGTGCGCACCACCTGAGAGCGCGAATCAGGCTCCGGGCGTGACCTTCGGATTGGTCGCCAGACCGAGGTCGAGGATGCCGGCGCCGAAGCCGGAAACGGCCTGGTCGGCAGCGAATCCTGGCAGTCTCGCGGTCGAAAGCAGCCGATCCTTCACCTGGCGCGGGCCGCGCTTGTCGGTCAGTACGTCGCTGGCCAGCACTGCCGCCGCGCCGGCGGAAACATGGGCGGCCGACATCGAGGTTCCGACCCAGATCCCCTCGATCCCGAACCAGCGCGGATCGCGCGCCACCATCGCCACCTGGAAGATTCCGCGGTCTGGCGACGTGTACGGGCAGCCTTCACGCGGGGTCCCGCCGCCGGGGGCGACCAGGTCGATCTCGGTGGAGCGGAAGCTGTAGCTGCCGACGCAGCCCGACTCGGTATTGCCTCCGACCGAGATCACACCCGGCGAAGTTGCCGGGGCCGAAGCACATTCCTGCGAGCCGACGTTGCCGGCCGATCCGACCAGCACGACGCCATTTCGATGGGCGAAGCGCAGCGCGTCATCCAGCGCCGGGATCGACTGGCCGCAGGCGAAGTTGAGCGACATGTTGATCACCCGGGCGCCGTTCCTGGCGACCCAGCGGATTCCCTTGACAATGTTGAGCGTGGTGCCGAAGCCGTTGGCGTCCATCACTCTGACTGGGATCACCTGGGAGCGAAAGGCGATCCCGGTCAGCCCGCGACGGTTGTTGGTCGCCTGGGCGATGGTCGCTGCCACGTGGGTTCCATGCCCGTTGAGGTCCAGGGGGACTTTGTCGCCCTCGACGAAGTCGCGGCCCGGCAGGAACGTCCTCGAGTGGAAGTCGGGGTTCTTGCGGAAGCCGCGGCCCTTGTTGCGATAGGCGATACCACTGTCGAGGACGGCGATGCGAACGCCCCGGGCACCGGCCCGGCCGGCCTTTCGCAGGTGCTGCCAGGCGCGGATCACGTTCGCCCCGCCCCTCGACTCGCGGGTGGCCGATACCGTCCCGGGACGGCAGAGGCTGTAGCAGGGCAGCATGTTCCACTGGCGCTTCTGCCAGCCCCCGAACGGTCCCGACCTGGCGGGGTTGCGACCCGGATCGTTCGGCAGCCAGCCGGAAACCCGGGCAACGTAGTTGGGGCTGGCCGACTCGATCCCGGCGCGTCCTTCGAGCTTCGCGGCGACCTGCTCCTCGTCTGCTCCAGGCGGTACTTCGACCGCCCGAGGCGCCTCTTCGCCACGGAACTGGACAATCACCTGTCCTTCGACGTACTCCTGACCGGGGACGACCTCCTGACTCGCGGCTGCCTCGGCGACGTCCGGGGTTTCGGCGACGGCCGCATGGGGCAGGGCCAGCCACATCAGCAGCAGAATCGCTGCAGAAGCAAGAAAAAGGGGAGGGAGGTGTCTGCTCGGGGTCCGGGTCATCACTGGCCGTGCCCTGAAGGCCCGACAACTCAACAAACACCTCAAATGCCGCATAGTTGCTGGTTTCGTAGGCTGGATCGGTGATTTCGGACGAAACACACATGGAGTCGGCGATCGCAGAGGCGCGTCGGGCGGCGGCCGGGGGTGATGTGCCGATCGGCGCCGTGATCGTGCGGGACGGAGAGGTCATCGCCGCGGCCGGGAACCGGCGCGAGGCCGATCTCGACCCGACCGCCCACGCCGAACTGGTCGCGATCCGCGACGCTGCCGGGGTCATGGGGGGTTGGCGCCTGCCGGAAACGACGCTTTACATCACCCTGGAGCCCTGCGCGATGTGTGCCGGGGCGATCGTCCTGGCCCGCATCCCGAGGGTCGTATTCGGTGCCTCCGACCCGAAGGCCGGTGCCGCCGGATCGGTGCTCGACGTACTCGGCGAGCCGGCCCTCAACCACCGCCCTCAAGTGACCGGGGGAGTGCTGGGCGAGGCCTGCGGGCAGCTGCTTGCCGACTTCTTTGCAGCCCGACGCTGAGTCGAGCGGCCCGGGTTCTTTACGGAGAGGGTGGGATTCGAACCCACGAGGCGAGAGATCCCGCCCACGCGAGTTCCAGTCGCGCTCCTTAAGCCACTCGGACACCTCTCCGGGGAAAGCGCAGATTATCCGAAAGGCCCCGTTTTCGCCAACCGGCGCCGCCACCGGGCGCAGCGCTGCCTGCGGTCCCGGATTGTTAGATTTGTCAGCCACCCTGGAGGGGTGCGAGAGTGGTTGAATCGGGCAGTCTCGAAAACTGTTGTGCGTTTCGGCGTACCGTGGGTTCGAATCCCACCCCCTCCGTTGCCTGCTCCAGTTCGGGCGCGAACCAGTGATCTGACGCGCCTCTTGCGAGGCGGAGTGCTCGAACGCCGGGGCCAAGCGCTCCAGTTCATCGTCAAGTCCGAACGGGCGGGCTACGTCCCTCCAGGTTGAGGCCGCTCGAGTGACTTCACCTAAGGCCTCGATTGCGTGTTCCCGTGTCAGCCGAAAACTCCCGGCCACCTGGAGTAGAAGCCCGATGCTCGTTCCAGGGTTGCTCTCGTCGATCGAGGTCCTCAGGTGGCGTGGGCCCGGATGTGGGTCCGGGTTGAGGTCGAACGCCGGCGACATTGACCACCCAGCGCTGCTCCTGCGCAGGAAGCCGTGGTTTCTGAGGTGATCGCCGAAGTGGGAGATCAGGACCGAGAAGGCCATCCTGCGCCAAAGCTCTTGGACATCCGTGGTCGCCTCCGGGGACTGCGTGGCAAGAATTTCAGCGATCTCAAGGTAGCTCGCATCGTTACCATCGGAAAGCTGCAGCATCGTA
>JBBRVF010000174.1:0-4192 GCA_038247145.1 Solirubrobacterales bacterium
CAAGAAGAGCGACTACGTTCAGGCCAAGTGCTCGACCGGATCACTCCCCTGGGCTGCCGATTTCACACTCGGCACTCGCGACACCGACAACACTCCTACCAGCCCCGACTCCTTCATCAGCGACTCTGGGACCGAGACCTGCACCGGAGTCTCCGGCAGTGCCAAGCTCGGTGGCGTGAAGGTCAAGGGCCCGAAGAAGGCCAAGCGCGGCAAGGCCACCACCTACAAGGTCAAGATCAAGAACGCCGGCTCCACCACGGCCAAGGGCGTGAAGGTGAAGATGTCCGGCAAGGGCGTCAAGGCCAGCGGCAACGCGGGCAACATCCCCGCGGGCAAGACCAAGACGGTCAAGTTGAAGGCCAAGTTCAAGAAGAAGGGCAAGATCAATGTCAAGGTCAACTTGACCTCGAAGAACGCCGGCAAGAAGACCGCCAAGATAACCGTCAAGGTCAAGTAGGCAACCGGCACAGCAGTCTGAAAACGGGCGGCCTTCGGGCCGCCCGTTTTGTTGCATGGGCAGGCGATCGTCTGGATTCAGATCGTGGGCCGGCGGAGGGTCGCCAATCGACCTAGGTGGTAGCGGGATGAAAGGGAGAACGACGGCAGCGATCGCCTCGGCGGCAATCATGGTGCTGTCCGGTGTGCCATCGGCAGGCGCGTTCGGCGAGACCGGCCGCGACTGAAGATCGTTCGGGTCGGGAGGGCCCCGCGGCCTGGGGGCCGCATGACCTACTGCGTGACGCTGCGCAACTCCGGCACCGCTTCGGTTTGGGGCATTCTGGTCAAGGCCCGCGGAAGGGGAATCTCGGGCAGCGCCAGAGTCCGGAGCCTTGCCGCAGGAGGCAAAAGGACGGTATCGGTGAAGGTCCAGAGTCGGCGCGGATCCTCAGCCGTTGCGAGCTTCAAGCTGCGCTTTCAGGGCTGAAAATGGATCAGACAACTGCCAAGTTGTATAGTTGTTTTTATGGCAATGCCTTCGCCACTTCCTGTCGATCTCGCAGAGTTGATCGCTTCCCAGTTCCGCCTTCTCGGTGAGCCGATGCGCCTGCGGATAATCGACCGTCTGCGGTCCGGCGAGCGCAGCGTTGGTGAGCTGACCGAAGACCTCGGTGCGACTCAGCAGAACATCTCCAAGCACCTGCAGACGCTCCATGCCGCGGGGGCGGTCGCCAGGCGCAAAGAAGGCAACACCGTCTACTACTCGGTCGAAGACACGGCCATGGTCGAGATGTGCGACCAGGTCTGCGGCAGCATGGAGAAGCGCCTCGGGGCGATGGCCTCGGTACTGGAAACCCTGCAGCGCTCCTGATCAAACGGACGGGGCGCAACCTCCGCCGGACCCGGACCCTCCGGCTTCCTCGAAGCGCGCCGGCCCGTCGGTCGCGGCGCTGGTCCGATTGCCGAATTGCGGATAACGGCGGCGGCTGCTATCATCCGCCCATCTATACAACTAAACAATTGTGAAGTGGAGAAGATCAGTCGAATGAGTCAGCAACCTGAATCGAAAAGCAAGTGGCCTCTTGAGCGCGCGCTGTTCCTGATGGCCGGAACGATGACGATCCTCAGCGCAGTACTCGCCGCGGTCTTCTCTCCGTGGTTCCTGCTGCTGACCGTGTTCGTCGGTTTGAACCAGCTGCTCTACGTCGCAGCCGGCGCCTGTCCGGCGTCCCTGATCCTCGGCAAGACCTGCGGCCTGAACTCGGCCTGGGTTCGCAACGACGGCGCGGGAGAGGCACGATGAACTCGCCCGGAGCCGTAGGCCGCCTGGGTAGATGGACGGCAAACAATTTCAGGATCGTCCTCGGCGCATGGCTGATCGTCGCCCTGGTTCTCGGTTTCTTTGCTCCGAGAGTTGAGCACGCGCTTTCCGGTGCCGGCTGGGAAGCGACCGGATCCGAATCGGTCGAGGTACGTCAGGCGATCGACGAGCAGTTCGGGGGCATGTCGTCCTCGGCTCTCATGGTCGTGATGAGCAGTGAAGACCAGACCTGGCAGCAGCCTGGGTTCAGCAGCGCGATCGACTCGGTCGATACGACTCTGTCGTCGAGCGATGACGTCTCCGGGGTGGTTCTACCCGGCGAGGGCGGCTGGATCTCCGAAGACGGAAAGACGGTCGTTGTGCAGGCCGGTGCTGAGGCGGACCCGAATCAGATGGTCCGGGCGGCGGACGACCTCAAGGTCGAACTCGAAGCGCTCGACACGGCCGGGGTTGATATCTCGCTGACCGGAGCTTCCGGCATGTGGTCGGACTTCAACCAGGCCAACAAGGAGGCGATGCTCAAGTCCGAGCTGATTTCCTGGCCGGTCACTCTGATCATCCTCGTTCTTGCCTTCGGCTCGCTGATCGCTGCCGGCCTGCCGCTGATGCTGACGATTCTCGGCCTGGTCGCCGCGGCCGGCACGCTGTTCCTCGGAACCCAGTTCGTCGACATCTCGATCTGGGCCATGAACTTCGCGCTGATGTTCGCGCTGGCGCTGGGTATCGACTACGCGTTGTTCATCGTCTACCGCTTCCGCGGGGCTCTGACCGATGCGGCCGGACCGGTGGAAGCTATCGAGACCACCATGGACACGGCCGGCAAGGCGGTGCTGTTCTCCGGCCTGACCGTTCTGATCTCGCTTTCGGCGGTGATGTTGGTGCCGAGCCCGGCCTTCCGCTCGATGAGCGTCGGAATCATGCTCTCGGTCGCCTTCGTCCTGCTGGCCTCGCTAACGCTGCTTCCTGCGGTGCTGGCGAAGCTGGGGCCGAGGATCAACAGCATCTCGTTGCCATGGGTCCACGAGGGTGAGCATCGCTCGCCATTCTGGGCTTCCTGGGCGGAGCGCCTGTGGAAGCGGCCGCTGCTGTTCGGGATCCCGGCACTTATTGCGCTGGCACTGCTGGCCGTGCCCGTATTCTCGCTCGACACCGGCATGCCTTCGATCAAGGTCGTCCCGGAGCAGGACGGCTCCCGCCAGGGCTACGAGCAGCTGGCTGCCTCTTTCGGCCCCGGCGCTCCCGGCACGCTGCAGGCGATCGGGCCGACCGACTCCGCAGACGAGATCCAGGCAGTGATGAAGGCCGATCCTGAGATCGCCCGGGTGATCCCGGCGATGCCCGGTGAGGGCGACCTGGTCATGGTCCAGGCGGTGCCGGCGATGGATCCGTCCAGCCCGCAGATGGGCGAGACGATCGACCGGCTCCGGGGCGATCTGCCCCCGGGCAGCCAGCTCGGCGGCGCTTCGACCGAAAACCATGACCTCGAGACCGCGCTGTCGGACAAGACCGCGCTGGTGATCGGCGTGGTCATGCTGCTCGGCTTCCTGCTGCTGCTGTTCGCGCTCAGGGCTCCGGTGGTGGCCGCGCTCGGAGTGGTGACCAACCTGCTCGCGGTCGGTGCCGCATTCGGCGTGGCGAAACTGATCTTCCAGGACGGAAACCTGTCCGGGATCCTCGGCTTCGAACCACAGGGATTCCTCGACGCGTGGGCACCGGTGTTCTTCTTCGCGATGATTTTCGCGATCTCTATGGACTACTCGGTCTTCCTTCTGAGTTCCGCCAAGGAGCACTGGGAGAAGTCGGGTGACCCGAAGGAAGCACTGGTCGGCGGCATCGCCCACTCCGGCCGGGTGATCTTTGCTGCGGCCGGTGTGATGGTGGCAGTCTTCTTCACCTTCGCCCTCTCGGGTCCGCTGCCTCCGAAGGAGATGGGCATCATCCTCGGCGTCGCCGTGCTGCTGGACGCCGCACTGGTCCGCCTCCTGCTCCTGCCGGTGCTGATACGGCTGACCGGCAAGTGGGCCTGGTGGCTGCCGAGCTGGGCCGACCGAATCCTCCCGAGGATCAAGTTCGCCCATTAAGGAGCCGCGACCGGGTGGTTCGGGTTTCCCTCAACCCTTGAGGGTTTCTCGAACCATCCCGGTCAGATTCGGTGAGGACTCCTCAGGCGAGCATCGAGAGGTCGAGCTCGACGCTGACCGGGCAGTGGTCCGAGCCCATGACATCGGCGTGGATCTCGGCGCCGACAACCGCGTCTTTCAGGGCGCCGGAGACCAGGAAGTAGTCGATCCGCCAGCCGACGTTGCGCTCGCGGGCCTTGCTCATCATCGACCACCAGCTGTAGTGCCCGTTGCCTTCGGTAAACAGCCTGAAGGTGTCGACGAACCCGGCATCCATGAGGTTCTGGAACCCTTCGCGTTCCTCGTCGGTGAA
>JBBRVF010000175.1:0-4147 GCA_038247145.1 Solirubrobacterales bacterium
CCGGCTTTGGCGGCGCTGTAGGCGGGGTTGCCTTCGGCACTGACCATCGGACCGGTGACCGAAGAGATGAAGATGATGCGGCCGTGCCCGGAGTCGGTGATCGCGGTCAGGGCGGCACGGGTCACGTTGAAAGCGAGGTCGAGGTTCTGGTCGATGCCGGCCCGCCATTCGGCGTGGCTGAGCTTGTCGAAGGACCGGCCGATGTCCTCGGTGCCGACCTGGCTCATGCCGGCGTTGTTGACCAGGATGTCGAGGCTGCTGTGCCAGGAGGTCGCCTCCTCGACCATCCGGGTCGCCTCGGAAGGGTCGATCAGGTCGGCTGTGTGGGCGCTGACCTCGATCCCTTCTTCGCCCAGCTCGGCCGCGCGGTCGTGGATGCGCTCGGTGGTCGAGGAGATCGCCACGCCGGCCCCCTGCCGGCCCAGCGCCCGCGCAGTGGCGAAGCCGATTCCGTTCGGGCTGCCGCAACCGGTGACCAGCGCAGTCCTTCCGGTCAGGTTGGCGAAGCTCGGAGCGGCACGCGAGGTCATCTTCCGACCCTAGCGCGGCGGCGTCGCTCAGCGGCAGAATCGCCAAAGTCGAGGTTTGGTACGACACCGGTGTTACACTGCTTCCATGCCGACCCGTCACCGACGACATGCGATCACCGAGACGCCGAAGGTGAAGGCCGTGCTCGATCCGTTGCGGGAGGAAGTCGGACAGGACCGGCTCGACTGGGGAGAACTTGTCCTGCTCGGGGCTGAAGAGAAGATGAGGCAAATCAAGAGGTCCCGTGCCCGGGGCGAGTCATTGCGGCAGGCGGAAGCTCAGCGGATCCGCGCTCAGAGCGGGGCTATCGACATCGAAGCTGCCGACGAAGTCAAGCGGGCCGGCTGGGCGAGAGATTGAGCGAGCAGGCAAGTGGCGACTCCTGGCTACTCGACAACTCCGCCTGGGCGCGGCGTTTCTCACTCGCCGAAAACGAAGAATCCGCTGCCTCGCTGGCCTCAGACCTGGAGCGGTCCCGGTTTGTCATCTGCCTTCCGTTCATGCTCGAGTCCGGCTACTCGGCCCGCGACGGATCCGAGTATCGGCGATCGTCGGAATTGCTGGCGAGCTTTCCTTCAGCCGAACTCGATGAGCGGGCCCAGGCAAGATCACTCGACGCCCAGCAGCAGCTGACCCGAACCGGCCATCACCGGATTCCGCCGGTAGACCTGCTGATCGCAGCGATCGCCGACACCGCCGGAATCGGGGTACTGCACTACGACGCCCACTACGACCTGATCCTCGAGCAGACGGATCTGGTCTTCGAGTCTCGCTGGCTCGCCCCCCGCGGGACCATCTGAGTCGCGACGCCGGTAGCCGCCTGTCCTGAGTTCAGGAGACGCGGCGACCGGGCTTTCCGCCGCGGACCAGATGGACCGTCACCTGGTTGTTTCGACGAAAGAGCCGCGGATCGACCACGGTGCCGAAGCGGTTCACCTTGCCGTCGTCGAAGACGCGAGCGGTGCCGGCGATGCGGCCGTTCACGCCGACTGCGAGCAGGGTGCCGGGTTTGAGCCTGGCCGACCTGCCGTAGACGAAGGCGGGAACCCATTGCGAACTGCGCCGGAGGCCGATGTACTCCTTGCGATTGTCGATCCTGAGAGACCGGCTTGCTGGAGCGGAGAGTTTCGACCGCGGAATCCTCGTTCCAATCAGGCCGGGCTTCGGACCCATCTGCCAGATGCCCCTCGTTCCGAGCATGCGGCGCTTGAGCCTGACGTCGCGTTTCAAAAGCCGTTCGAGCAGGCCGCGGCCGTACTCGACACCGTCGACGTTGGCCGGGCGCCAGGGGTCATCGATCCGGGAGATCGGCATCCCGTCCCGGCCGGGATAGGACTCGATGCCGGTGACCTCGGCGATCGTCGGCAATACGTCCACCTCCTGGGTCCGGGTCGGCACCGGACCGCCGCTCGTCTGCCCGGGGTACTTGATGAAGAGTGGCGTGAAGGCGATCGAGGCTGCGTTCTCCTTGACGATGGTGCGGCGGTTTGCTCCGCTGCGGAAACCGGCACCGTGGTCGCTGGTGATCACGACCATCGCCCGGTCCCAGATGCCCGCCTCGACCGCCCGTTTGCGCAGCATCCCGAGAAGCCTGTCGACCCGGGCGACCTGAATGATCTGGCGCTGCCAGGCCTGACCGACGGCCGCCTGCGAATCGAGAATCTCGTCAAGCCCTCCTTCGGCCGGGAGAGGCATCTGCCCACTGCGGTAACGACGACCGTCGGGCAGGTAGATGTGAGGCATGTGGGGGAGGAAAGAGTGGGCGAAGAAGAAGTCGGAGTCGAAACTGCGGCTCCCGAGCCATTGCGCAAAGTCTTCGCGAACCAGATCCAGGCGGAGAGGGAGTTTGAACCCGAGGAAATCGATCGGATCGGTGAAGCCCTGCTCGGCACCTATCTCACCCGCAGGCAGCGGACAGAACTCCTGCGCGCACAGCTCGCTGTTGAACTCGAGGATCTCCTGGCTGTAGCCAGCCGATCGCAACAGGGCGAAAAGGTTGTCGGGGTAATTCTCGGCGGTGGCGGGGCTGCCGTCGATCGCCCTTCTGCCGGTGAGCAGGCTCGGAATCGACCTGACCGTCATGTCGGAGGAAGTGGTGTGGTTCGGGTACCAGGTCGCATCGCGGGAGAGTCGGCTGAAGTTGGGGAAGCGCTGCTCGTCGATGACCCCGGGGCGCTTGACCAGCGAAACGGTGGGCAGCTCGTCGAAGACGACCAGGATGACCGGCACACGATCTTCAGGCTCCGCCGCCGCCGGCCGCTCGGTCTGGAAACCCGCGAAAAAGACCAATGCAGCCAGGGTCACGGCTGAAGCCGCCGCTACCCGAGCCTTTCCCAGCATCATTCGCTGCCCCTCATCATTCGAGCCTAACCGACCGGCGAAACGGCCCACCTAAAGCCGAATCGGCAGGTTGAATCCCTCCAGATAGGCGGCACGGGCAAGTCTCCGGTCGAGTGAAACGAAGGAGGCACCTTCCGAGGGGAGCGGCCGCCAGGCGAGAGCCGCAGCCAGCTGCAGTGAATCCGCCGCGTGGAGGCCGTGGACACTGAGCGCCCTGGTGGCCTGAACCCGGACCTGGACGGTGGCCTGAACCTCGACCCAGGATTCGCCAAGTTCAGTCAAATTGGCGATTGCCTGATCGACCTCAGTCGACGAGAGTTGCTGCTGTCGTTCCCGGCGACGGAGCGCCGAGACGCACTCGACCGTGGTGCCCCACCAGACGACGATCCCAGGGTCTTCTCGCAGCAGATCCGCCACCGCTGGACTCCGCTCCTCCTCCAGAAGGAGTGGAACTACGGCGGACGAATCCCAGAACCTCAAGTTCAGCGCCCTTCCCGGCGCTCCTCGAGCAGAGCTTCCACCACCGTTCCGCCTCTGTCGCGCGGGCGGGGGCGAGTCAGAAAGTCCTCCGAGAGAGGCTTTGCCGGCGGACGAACCACGCCGGACCGGACAAGCTCCTCCAGTTCATTTTCGATCCCGGATATGCGGTTCACCGTCGCCACCGGTCTGCCCCGTTCGGTTACCACGAGCTCTCCCCCGGACTTGACCAGGTCGAGATACTCGCTGAGTCTGGCCTTGAGATCTGCGATTCCCACCATAGTCATGACCAGTATGACTATATGGATGTGACCTGCAGGTCACAAGTGCAACGGTTGAGCACGCACCTGCGGGCTTGAGGTCACCCGGCGTATTTCCAGGTCTACCTGACCAGCTGGCTGCGCAGGCCCTCGACCCGGAAGGCGATGATCCTCATCATGTTCTCGAGTAGCAGGCTGAGCAGCTCGGGGTCGCTGCGGCGAAGCTCGTCCCAGGCCGTCGCGCTGATCGCCCAGGCGGAGACGTCATCGGCCGTGCGGGAGATTCCAAGCCTGGGCCGGTGGCCGAGCATCGCGACCTCGCCCAGAGTCATGCCCGCGGAAAGGGTGGCGAAGCGGCGGACCTCGCCTTCGGAATCGTTACCCAGAATGTTGATCGTGCCCTGGGTCACCAGCAGCACCTCGCGTACCTGCTCGTCGGAACCGTAGATGTCGGTCCCGGCCGGGTAGTGACGCCGCTCCAGCAGAGCGCTCAGGGTGGCAAGCTGTTCTTCGTTCAGGCCCTGCGCGGCTCCGTGTTCCGA
>JBBRVF010000176.1:0-4139 GCA_038247145.1 Solirubrobacterales bacterium
GACGATCTCCTCGACTGCCGCCCGGTCGTCGTCGGTTGCGGATTCGCCGCCGCCGCAGCCGACAAATACCAGCGCCCCGGCCACCAGCGCGCAGGCCAGTTTGCTCTTCGTCCTCATTTAACAATCCTACGGTCTATGGGCCCCGCGGCGGCTGTCGCGACTGCATCGGCGGGCACTACTCGATGCCGAGGCGGTCGAGCATGTCGACGTCCCGACGCCACTTGCGCTTCAGTTTGACCTGAAGGTCGAGGTGGACGTGCGCTCCAAGTTCCTGCTCGATCACCTTGCGGGCACCGGTGCCTATCTCACCGATGCGAAAGCCGCGCTTGCCGATCAGGATGCCTTTCTGGGATTCGGTCTCGACCCAGATCTCGGCTTCGATCGTGACCAGTCCGTCCTCGCGGGTGCTGACCTGGCGGACTTTGACTTCGGCCGAGTGGGGAATCTCATCGCGGGTCCGGATCAGAACCTGACCGCGGATCAGCTCGGCCAGCAACAGCTCGATCGGCTGGTCGGAGCGGTCTCCCGGCGGATACATGAAGTGGCCCTCGGGCATCAGCGATGCCAGGTGTTGCCGAAGCCCGGTGATGCCTTCGCCTTTCAGTGCGCTTATCGGGAAGACCTCGTCTACGCCCTTGAGTGCAGCCGCCTCCTGGAGCACGGGCACGACCTCGCGACCGAGGCGGTCGGACTTGTTGACCGCGCAGATGACCGGTACGTCGAGCCTTGCTTCAAGCAGACCGGCGGCGATGTAGCGATCCCCCGGACCGACCCCCTCCTCGCCGTTGATCACCAGCAGGGCGACGTCGGCGTCGGCCAGCTCCTGCTCGACCCGTTTCTGCATGCGGCTGGTCAGCTCGTCCCGTGGTCGCTGAACCCCGGGAAGGTCGATCAGGACGACTTGGGTTCCGGCTTCGACATCGGTGACCACACCCCGAATAGCCCGCCTGGTCGTCTGCGGACGGACCGAGGCAATCGCCACCGTCGCCCCGACCAGGGCATTGACCAGTGTGGACTTGCCGACATTTGGCCGTCCGGCCAGTCCGACGAAGCCCGAATGTGCTGTGCCCTCCGGCAGCGGGCTCAGCTGCGGCTCAGCCACGGGCGGATTCCGGCGTCTCGACTCGACCCATAATCCGATCCTGGGTCTCCAGCATCTCGCCCCGATCGGTCTCGTGGTCGAAGCCGCAAAGGTGGAGTACGCCGTGAACGACGGCTTCGGTCACGTCCTCGCAGTGGGCCTCGCAGACCACCACGTCGCCAAGCTCACGCGGACCCGGGTCGGAGCCGTCCTCGTCGATCGGGAAAGAGAGCACGTCGGTAGGCCGGTCACGATCCCGGAACCTGAGGTTCAGCTCATGGATGCGCTTCTCGTCGACCAGCTCGACCGCGAGATGGCCTTCGTCGATGCCGACCTCCTCCAGCGTCGCGAGAACCGCCGACCGGAAGACGGTCGGCACGTCCGAGAAGTCGAGGCTCACTGCTGTCCCTCGCGCTCGGCGTGCTCGCCGTATGCGGCGACGATGCGCTGGACCAGCCGGTGCCGGACCACGTCGGCACCGCCGAAGCGTACGAAGCTGACGTCCTCAATACCTTCGAGGATTCCCCTCACCACGACCAGACCGGACTGGCGCTCCTTCGGCAGGTCGATCTGGGTGACGTCTCCGGTGACCACCATCTTCGAGTTGAAGCCGAGCCTGGTCAGGAACATCTTCATCTGCTCGGGCGTAGTGTTCTGGGCCTCGTCGAGGATCACGAAGGCGTCGTTCAGGGTCCGGCCGCGCATGAAGGCCAGCGGCGCAACCTCGATCACCCCGCGGTCGAAGTAACCGTTGACCCGATCGGGGTCGAGCATGTCGTAGAGCGCGTCGAAGAGCGGGCGCAGGTAGGGATCGACCTTGGCCTGGAGGTCGCCGGGAAGGAAGCCGAGGCTCTCCCCCGCCTCGACCGCGGGCCGGGTCAGGATGATTCGCCTGACATCGCCTTCGACCAGGGCCGCGGCAGCCATCGCCACCGCGAGGAACGTTTTGCCCGTGCCGGCGGGGCCGATGCCGAAGGTGACCGTGTTCTCGCGGATCGAATCGACGTAGAGCTTCTGGTTGACCGTCTTCGGCGCGACCTTCGTATTGCGGTTGTGCCAGACGACATCCTTGAGCACCTCGGCGCTGCGCCTCGATGACTGAATCGCGTTGGTAACCGAGTTCAGGGTGTCGGCTTCGACCTCGTGGCCGTTCTCGATCAGGTCGATCATTTCGTCAACCAGCTTTGCGGCCTGGTCCATCTCGGACTCCTCACCTTCGAGGGTGAGCAGGTTGCCTCTCAGGTGGACCTTGCTCGTGGTCCGGTCCCGGAGCGCTCTGAGTACCGAGTCCCCGGATCCGGCCAGCTCGGCCGCGACTTCGTTTTCGAGCGTCAGCGTCCTACGCGCCAAGCTGCTCCTTGACTGCACTGCTGACCCGCCTGCCGTCGGCCCGACCGGCGACCTTCTCTTTCAACGCGCCCATGACCTGGCCCATCTGTTTAGGGCTCTCGGCGCCGGTGGCTTCGATCGCCTCGGCGACCATCGAGTTCAGTTCATCGTCGCTGAGCTGGGCCGGAAGGTAGCCGGCGATCAGCTCCGCCTCGGAGTTCTCGGCCTCGGCCTGCTCGCTGCGACCGGCGTCGGAAAACGCCTCGGCCGCTTCGAGCCGCTTCTTACGCTCGCGCTGGAGCACCGCGATCTCGTCGCCTTTGCCCATCTTCGCGTCCTGCTGGAGGACGTCCTGGATCATGCGCAGAGCCGATGAGCGCTGGCGATCGCCCGCTTTCATCGCCTCACGGGCATCGTCACGAATCTGTTCGGCTACTGACATGGCTCAAGCGTACCTGAGCGCCTCGACTCTTCCGGCCAGCGGAAGCTGGAGGAAGCGGGTTCCGAGTTCGGTGAAGGAGTCGACGTCGCCGGTGACCAGGAAGCGGTAGCCGCCCTCCCCGTCTCCGTGCACCAGCTCGCCACGCTCCGCCAGGCTGCGCTGGACGGCCGCGGCGATTGCGTGGCCGGCGGTGACCAGTCGCACGTCCCGGCCGAGAAAGCGCTGCAGCATCGGCGCGACCAGCGGGTAGTGAGTACAGCCGAGGATCAGGGTGTCGACCCCGGCCTCCTTCAGCGGCTCGCAGTAGCCGCGCACCGTGTCCATCACGTTCTGGTCGAAAGGGAAACCCTGCTGGATGATCGGGGCGAGGTCGGGCGCGGCGACCTCGGTCACGGTCAGCACTCTTCCCTGCTGATCGAGCGCCCGGTGGTATGCACCGCTGGAGACGGTCGCCGGGGTGGCCAGCACTCCGACACGGCCCGACTCGGTGATAGCGGCGGCGATCTCGGCCTCGGGTCCGATAACGGTCACCACCGGGACGCCGGCCTCGGCGGCGATCTCACCGATCAGCTCGCCCGCGGCAGAGGTGGCCGAGTTGCAGGCGACCACGATCATCTTGACGCCGTTGTCGAGCAGGACACCCGTGATCACCCTCGCCCGCTCTCGCAACTGCTCCGGAGTCTTGGTGCCATACGGGAAATGACCGGAGTCGCCGACGTAGAGGAAGTCCTCCTGCGGTAGCGAGACCAGGCATTCGTGGAGCACGGTCAGGCCGCCGACCCCGGAATCGATGAAACCGATGCTCACCGGGCCTCCAGCAGCAGCCCGCCCCAGTTCTCGAGCGCACGGAACTCGACCGGCTCAAGTCCGTGGGGAGCAAAGGCGGCTCCGACCCGTCCGCGCTCGGTTTCCAGCAGGCCCGAGCAGACAAGGGTCTTCGGACGGTTACCATCAGTCATTTGGGCGGCGACCATTTCCAGCAGCGGGGCGGTCAGGTTCGCGACCACGGTCGGGGCGAGTTCGGGCAGGCCTTCACGCAGGTCGCTTCGTTCAAGGTGAATCTCAACCCGGTTGACCCCCGCATTCTCGATCGCAGCTTCGATCGCCGCCTCTTCATGGTCGTAGCCGGAAACCGGTCCCCAGCCGAGTTTCACCGCGGCGATCGCCAGCACCGCCGAGCCGGCACCGAGGTCGGTCAGCGCTCCGGACGCGTGGCCCTGGTCGTGGAGATCCAGCAGCAGCCCGAGGCTCAGCCGGGTGGTCGGGTGGGCGCCGGTACCGAAGGCC
>JBBRVF010000177.1:0-4127 GCA_038247145.1 Solirubrobacterales bacterium
AGCCCCTCCTCCTGGAGCTTGTACGCCCGCAGCTTGTTCAGCAGGCCGATCCCCCGGCCTTCCTGGGAGAGGTAGAGCAGAACGCCTCTGCCTTCTTCTTCGATCATCGCCATCGCCGCGTCGAGCTGTTCTCCGCAGTCGCAGCGCATGCTGTGGAAGACGTCGCCTGTGAGGCACTCGCTGTGGACCCTGACCAGGATCGGCTCGCCGGTGTCGACTTCGCCCTTGACCATCGCGACGTGGTGCTTTTCGTCAACCAGTGAGCGGTATCCAACAGCGCGGAAGTCGCCGAAAGCGGTCGGCAACGCGGTCGAGACCACCCTTTCGACCAGCTTCTCGTTCTCGCGCCGGTAGCTGATCAGGTCGGCGATCGTGACCATCTTGAGGTCGTGCTCGGCGGCGTAGGAAATGAGGTCGTCGATCCTGGCCATGGTGCCGTCTTCGTTCATCACCTCGCAGATCACGCCTGAGGGGTTGAGTCCCGCCAGGCGGGCGAGGTCGACGCTGGCTTCGGTGTGGCCGGTGCGCTCGAGAACACCGCCTTCCTTTGCCTTGAGCGGGAATACGTGTCCGGGGACGACGATGTCGCGAGGGCCCGCTTGGGGGTCGATCGCGACCTGGATGGTCTGGGAACGGTCGGCGGCAGATATTCCGGTCGTAACCCCCTCGGCCGCTTCGATCGAGACCGTGAAGGCCGTCTCCAGCAAGGCTTCGTTCTTGGCGGTCATCAGGCTGAGGCCGAGCTGGTCGCAGCGCTGGGGGGTCAGCGCCAGGCAGATCAGCCCGCGCCCCTCCTTGGCCATGAAGTTGATCGCCTCGGGCGTGACGAACTGGGCCGCCATGACCAGGTCGCCTTCGTTCTCGCGGTCCTCGTCGTCGGTGACGATGACCATCCGGCCGCGCCGGACGTCCTCGAGGGCTTGCTCGATCGTGTCGAAAGGAGAGGTCTCCTCGCTCACTGCGCCGCTCGGTCCGGGTTCACTGCTGAACATCATTTCACTCGCCAATCTCGTCGGTTGGTGGGATCCTTTCACCATATGGTGACACCATTCGCTCGACGTATCTTGCGATCACGTCACACTCGACGTTGACCAGCCTTCCGGCCCTCAACGAGCCCAGGTTCGTTCTTTCCTTCGTCTCCGGAATCAGGGCCACTTCGATCCACTCATCCGCGGCGTCGGCAACGGTCAGGCTGACCCCTTCCAACGTGATCGAGCCCTGGGGGATGACGAACCGCCGCAGGTTCTCCGGCAGCCCGACCCGCAGCCGGGTCGAGAAGCCTTCGGTCTCGGACGAGATCACCTCCCCCACCCCGTCGACGTGACCCTGGACGATGTGCCCGCCCAGCCGGTCACCGGCCCGCAGGGCGAGCTCGAGGTTGAGCCGGTCGCCGGCCTCAAGCGATCCGAGCGAAGTCAGGTTGAGCGTCTGGCTCATCGCGTCGGCCGAAAACCGGTCGCCTTCGATCGAGGTCGCCGTCAGGCAGGTACCGTTGACTGCGACCGAATCACCCAGCTCGATCTCCCCGGCCAGCGAGGTCTCGATCTCCAGCCGGGCACCGTTGGCCCCGGAGGAAATCGCGGTCAGATGGCCGAGGTCGGCTATCAGTCCGGAGAACACTCTTCACCAGCTCTTCAGTCGGGCGCTCATATGCACATCCTGCCCGACCCGACTCACCAGCATGTCGGAGGCCCGGATCGCGTCGGCCATCTTCGCCGGTCCCTCGCCGCCGACAGCCCCCCGTCCACTCCCGACCAGGATCGGCGCGACAAAGACCTCGAAGCGGTCAACCTCACCCGAATCGATCGCGATGCCGGCCAGGGTCGGTCCGCCTTCGAGAAGGACCGAGCCGATGCCGCGTTCCCCGAGCCGGTCGAGCCCTTCGACGAAGCGCTCCACCCGGCTGCCTGCGCCGGTCTCCAGGAACTCAGCCCCCGCAGCCTCGAGTGCGGCCCGCCTCGCCGGATCGGCTCCGGGGCCGGAGATGACGATCACAGGTGCCGCCTCGAGGTCCTCGAAGATCGCCGCCTCGGGCGTTAGCAGCGGGCCAGAATCGAAGATCACCCGGGCCGGCTGGCGAACCGGCAGCAGGCCTTCCGCAGGGGTGCCGTCCTCCTCGTCGAGGCGGGCGGTGAGCCGGGGGTCGTCGGCCGCTGCCGTGCCGGCACCGACCGCGACCGCGTCGAGGTCTGCCCGCCAGCGATGGACCAGACGCCTGCTTTCCGGTCCCGAGATCCAGCGGGAGTCGCCGGTGCGGGTGGCGACGGCCCCGTCAAGGCTCATCGCCAGCTTGAGTATCAGCAGCGGCCGACCCGTCTCGGCTCTCTTGAGAAAGTCCTGGATAAGCCCGCGGGCCTCTTCGGCGACACCATCGTCGGCCTCGCGGACCGCGGCTCCGGCGGCCCGCAGGCGCTCCGGTCCGAGCCCCGCCGTCTTTTCAGTCGGATCGGAGCAGGCGTACACCACCTCGCCGACCCCGGCTTCGATCAAAGCGTCAGCGCAGGGAGGCTGGCTGCCGGTGTGAGCACAGGGTTCGAGGGTGACGTACATGCTCGCCCCTTCGGTCCGGTTCCCCCTGGCCGCAGCATCGGCCAGGGCCTCCCGCTCGGCGTGGAGGCCACCGTGCCGGCGGTGCCATCCCTCGCCGATCACCTGACCCTCTTTAACCAGCACCGCTCCGACGGTCGGGTTGGGGCTGACAAGCCCCCGACCGCGCAGCGCAAGCTCGATTGCTCTGTCCCAGAAGCGCTGCTCGGAGGTTGGTCGATCGGAACTCATGTGACAATCTTGACGACTGATGAAGGTAATCATCCAGATCCCCTGCCTGAACGAGGAGGAAAACCTCCCGGCGACGCTGGCCGATCTGCCCACTTCGATCGAGGGAGTGGACCAGATCGAGACGCTGGTGATCGACGATGGCTCGACCGACCGGACGATCGCGGTGGCCCGCGAATGCGGGGTCGATCATGTGGTCAAGCTGCCCCGGAACAAAGGCCTGGCGACCGGCTTCCAGGCCGGACTCGACGCCGGGCTGAAGCTCGGGGCCGACATCATCGTCAATACCGACGCCGACAACCAGTACTACGGCGGTGACATCGGCAAGCTGGTCGCCCCGGTTCTCGCAGGAGAGGCCGAGATGGTCGTCGGAGACCGCGACGTAGCTGCGATCGACCACTTCTCGCCTTCGAAAAAGAGCCTGCAGAAGATCGGCAGCTGGGTGGTCAGGCGGCTATCGGAAACCGACATCACCGACGCGACTTCCGGCTTCAGGGCTTACAGCCGGGAAGCCGCCCTTCAGCTCGTGGTCGTCGACAACTACACCTATACGCTCGAAAGCCTGATCCAGGCCGGCAAGACTCGGGTCGCACTTGGCGAGGTCGAAATCAGGACCAACCCGAAGACCCGGGAGTCGCGACTTTTCGGCTCGACCTCGAGCTACGTGCGCCGCAACGGGGTGGCGATACTGCGGATCTACGCCCGCTACGAGCCGCTCAAGGTCTTCTTCACCTTTGCCATGATCGCCTTCCTCCTGGCGATCGCATCGTGGATGCCTTTCCTGCTCGACTGGATACTCAATGGCGACCGCGACGGCAATATCCAGTCGCTGCTGCTCGGCGCGGTGCTGTT
This sequence comes from Solirubrobacterales bacterium, assembly GCA_038247145.1. Lineage (GTDB taxonomy): Bacteria > Actinomycetota > Thermoleophilia > Solirubrobacterales > 70-9 > 67-14. The sequence goes on from JBBRVF010000177.1 coordinate 3,628, forward strand.
CATCGTCTCGATGCAGCTTTTCGCTCTGGGAATCATCGGCGACCTGCTGGCCGGCCAGCGTGTGATGACCCAGCGGGTCTTCGAGAGAGTCCGCCGGGTCGAACTCGAGCTGGACGTCGAACCGACCCACCTCGAAGAACCCGAGCGCCACCGGACCACGGTCTGAGTCCAATTGGCCGGCGATTCGGAAACACCTGAGCAGGTGGAGAGCGAGGCTGCCCGCAAGTCCGGGAAGTTCGGCCGCACCGCCGGCTTCCTGACCATCGGCGTCGGCCTGACCGGGCTGATCACCTACGTCTACTTCTTCATCGCCGCGCATCAGCTGGACAAGGACTCCTATGGCGAGATAACGGTGCTCTGGTCGGCCGTATTCATCACCGTCTCCACCCTTTACAGGCCGGTGGACCAGCTGCTCTCCCGGCACATCTCCGAGCACATCGAGCGCGGCGACCCCGACACCGGACCGGTGCGTGTGGCGGCCCGGATCCAGATAATCCTCG
>JBBRVF010000178.1:0-4107 GCA_038247145.1 Solirubrobacterales bacterium
CCCTGACCACGTCTCCGGCGCTCGAGCGATTTCCGAAAGTCAGCCCCGAGCCGTCGATCGGGCGTACTTTCGCCCCGAACTTGGACTTGACGAAATGGCTGACTACGGCCGCACCGGAGGCCGTGGTGCCGGAGTCGCGAACCTCGGCCCCGATGTGTTTGAGCAGCATTTCGGCGAAGAAGTTGTTCGAGTCGACGTTGGTCATCCGGCTCATCCAGGTCATGTCCGGCGATGGCATGCGCGCCACCAGCCGCCTGAAGGGGCCGCGCGGCGTCTTGCGCATCGCGATATCTCGCTTGATGCTCACGTCCTTGGCGCGCAGGCGCCGGGCAAGCGTCTTCGCAGCCAGCTTCGCCGGATCGGAGCTGAAGGAGCTAAAAGTTGAACTGGTGTAGCCGGCGTTGAACGAGAGGCCGGAGAGCGGTCCGATGTAGGGGCTGGTGGCGTAGCCGGAGTCGGCCACTCCCCGCAGCCGGTCGAAGACTGTGGCGTCTCCGTAGAGCCGTCCGGTCACCTTCCTGATTCCTGCCTTCCTGACCAGCGTCGCGAGCCGGTTGACGTCGGAACCAGCCCCGCCCGAATAGCCGTTGAGGAAGCTGCCCGTGCCGAAGCTGGGATCGCCGTCCCCGCGCAGATAGAGGCTGCCCCTGAGCACGCCTTCGGGGCTGACTTTGCCGTCTGAATAGACCTTGGTCAGCATCGTATGTCCCGGGCCGAGACGTCCGAGGGCGGTGGCTGTCGTGAAGATCTTCGTATTCGAGGCCAGCGAGCGCCCGGCCTTCGGATTGAGCGAGCAGATCCGCTTTCCGTTGCCGAGGTTCTTGACCATCAGCGATGAGCGACCGTTTCCGACCCGAACCGCACTTCGCATGGCCGGGCAGACAGAGTTTGCGCTCACGCTCGCGCCTTCGCGGAGGATCGGTGTCGCGGCAGGCCGGTCGGGATTCGGCAGCGGTAGGGGAGGAGAGCCGGCGGCGGTGCCGGCAGCGAATGACAGCGCCAGAATCGCCGCGGTCGTGAGCAGGGCCGTACGCATCACTGCATTAAACAGGCAGAAGGGCCTAAGTAGCGGCCGTTCAACCGGTTGAAGGCACGGGGACCCGGTTGGTGCAATAATCGGCTCCGCATGGGGAAGGTCGTAAATATCGACGCATCCTCGAAGAAACGCAAGGCTGGAAGCCGGGAGCGTCCTTCGAAGACTGCTCTGGTTCTCGGCGGAGGCGGCTTCACCGGCGGCGTCTACGAGATCGGCGCCCTGCGCGCGCTCGACCTGCTGGCGGTCAACTCCACAGTCAACGATTTCGACATGTACGTCGGCACCAGCGCCGGCTCGTTCATCGCCAGCATGCTGGCCTCCGGCGTCACCCCGGACGAGATGATGCGAGTCCTCACCGACGAAAAGGACGTGCCGATCGAGCGGCTCAGCCAGGACGTCATGCTCAGGCCGAACGTCTCCGAGTACGTCAAAAAGGCGGTCACCCTTCCGCTTCACATGGCTTCGATGGTGCGCAGCCTGCTACCGCAGTTCAGGGATCTCTCGGCAATCGACATCGGATACGCCTTTGCCGAGCACCTTCCGAAAGGGCTCTATTCGAATGCCGGGATCGGCAGCTACGTACGCGAGGCTCTCGCCAAGCAGGGCATCAACGACTCCTTCGAGGCGCTCGAGCGGGATCTTCTCCTCACCGCGACCGACCTCGACAGCGGCGAGCGAATCGTGCTCGGGGACCCCGACAGCGACTGGTCGGACGTACCGGTCTCGAAGGCGGTCGAATGCTCGACCGCGCTGCCGTTGGTCTACGAACCGGTCGAGGTAAACGGACGCACCCTGATCGACGGCGGGATCTACTCGACCACGAACGTCGATGTGGCGGTCGAGCGCGGCGCCAAATTCATCATCGTGATCAACCCGATCGTGCCTTACCTCAACGACCGCGACAGCGACCTGCCCACGGTCTCCGGCCAGGAGGTGCGCCGCATCGCCGACATGGGCGTACCGGCGATCGCCAACCAGACCTTCCGCCTGCTGCTCCACCAGCGACTCCACGGCGTCGTTGACTTCTGGAACGAGAAGTACCCCGGCGTCGACATAGTCCTGTTCGAGCCGGACCTCGACGACGAGCTCATGTTCGGCACCTCGATCATGAATTACTCGCGACGGCTCGACATCGCCGGGCACGGCTTCGAGACCGTCACGGCGAGGCTGGCCGACGACTATGAGGAGCTCAGCGCGGCCGCGGAGCGGCACGGCATCGAGATCTCGGCCACCCGCCTGCGCCGCGTGATCCGCCGGGTCAGGGAGCAGGAGGACAGCGAAGGATCCGTCTGGCGGCGGATCTTCGACCAGACCACCGGTTCACTGCTTCGTCAGACCGGCTCCCCCTGAGCGCGACTCCGGTCAGCCTCAGCCCGGGCGTGCTCGGACTTCACCCCGCGTAAAGATCCTCGATCTGCTGGTCGTACTTCGAAGCGATCACCGGTCGCTTCAGCTTCAGCGTCGGGGTGAGCTCGCCGCCCTCCTGGCTGAGATCGGCAGGGAGGATGTGGAAGCGCTTGATCTGCTCGACGCTGGCGAAGTGGCTGTTGACCTCTTCGATGTGCTTCTCGAGCTCCTCGCGCACGACCGGGCTGTCGGTCATCGCCGAGGACTCGTCCAGCGTGCCCTGCTCGGCGGCGAAACGGCTCAGCGCCTCTTCGTCGAGGGTGATCAGGGCTACCAGATACGGCTTGCGGTCGCCGACGACCACACACTGTGAAACCAGCGGATGGCGCTTGACCAGGGCTTCGATGTTGACCGGCGTGATGTTCTTGCCGCCGGCGGTAATGATGATCTCCTTCTTACGCCCGGTGATGCTGACGTAGCCCTCGTCGTCGATCGAGGCGAGGTCGCCGGTGTGGAGCCAGCCGTCGATGATCGTCTCGTCGGTCGCTTCCTGGTTGTTGTAGTAGCCCTGGAAGATGTTCGGGCCGCGGACCAGGAGCTCCCCGTCTCCGGCGATCTTCACGTCCACCCCGGGAAGCGCGCGACCGACCGTGCCGACCCTGGAAGCGCCGGGCAGGTTGGCGGTTCCTCCGGTGGAGGTCTCGGTCATTCCCCAGGCTTCGAGCACCGGAACGCCGGCAGCGTGGAAGAAAGGGATGATCTCGGGGTCGATTGGCGCGGCGCCGGTCAGGGCCAGCTTGAGATTGCCGCCGAAGATGTCGCGGATCTTGGAGAGGACCAGCTTGTCGGCCAGCCCGTGCTGGCGGGCCAGCAGCATGCCCGGCTCCTTGCCCTCTTCCTCGAGCGCATTGACCTTCTTGCCGACCTTGATCGCCCAATTGAAGATCGCCGCCTTGAGGCCGCCGTCGCCGGCCGAGGTGGCGATCGCAGTGTCGTGGACCTTCTCGAAGATTCGCGGCACCGACGGGAAGTTCTCGGGCTTGATCTCGGAGAGGCTCGGCACGATGCGCAGCTGGTCGCGCTCCCAGAAGGCGATGCGTCCGCCGACATCGAGGGTGCCGTACTGAACCAGCAGGGCGAAGACATGGGCCAGCGGGAGAAAGAGGAAGGTCGTCTCGCGCGGGCCGAGGATGTCGACTTGACTCGCCATGTCGAGCATCGAGCGGTAGTTGCCGTGGGAGATCACGCAGCCCTTGGGCGGGCCGGTCGTGCCCGAGGTGTAGATGATCTTGCAGGTGTCCTCAGGGGTGACGCTCTGCCAGCTCTTGCTGAAGCCGTCGGCGTCGGCGGCGCTGCCGCGCTCGATCAGCTCGTCCATCGAGACAGCGTCGTCAGCCTCGCCGATCATGATGATCACGGTTTCGAGGTTCGGCAGGTCGCCTTTAACCTGACGGACCTTCTCGAGCTGGGCTTCGTCCTCGACCACGACGAAGCGTGCCCCGGAATGTTCGAGCACGTACTGGCACTCGACCGGCGAGTTGGTCTGGTAGATCGGCGCGACCACCGCGCCGGCTGACATCACGGCGAAGTCGAAAAGCGTCCATTCGATCCTTGTATTGCCGAGGATTGATACCCGCTCGCCCGGCTTGAGGCCCAGGTCGATCAGGCCGAGAGTCAGATTCTGGACCCTGGTGAGGACCTCGTCGTAGCTGACGTTCTCCCAC
>JBBRVF010000179.1:0-4055 GCA_038247145.1 Solirubrobacterales bacterium
GGTGGTTGACGGCAACGGAATTGACCGGGTCATCGACCAGCAGGGCGACAGCTCTCTCTCGATCCGAAACCTTCAGGTCAAGGGAGGCGTGATCACCAAGATTGAGGACGGGGGTGGAATCAGGAACAGCGTCGGAACCCTTACGATCGAAGGGGCGACCGTCTCCGGCAACTCCTCGGCCTACAGCGGCGGAGGAATCTCGGTGTACGACACCCTGAGCATGGTCAACAGCACCGTCAGTGGGAACAGCGCTGACGGAAGCGGTGGAGGGCTCTACGTCACCGGCGGTGCTTCGGCGAACGTCAGGAGTTCGACGATCACGGCAAACGTGGCCGACGCGGACACACTGGTGAACGGAGATGGCGGCGGCTTCAGCGGCCTGGTTTCGACGGTGACCCTGGTCAACGTGATCAACGCGGGCAATGAAGACCGGTCCGCACTTCCGGCGGACCGCTCACCGGACTGCGCCAGCGATCCGAACTTCTTCCCCCGCTACGTGCTGACCACCCAGGCGATGGGGCCGGCGCCCTGTCTTGTCGGGTTCGACCCAGGGACGAGCCAGGTGGTGCCGGACGCGATGATCGGCCCTCTGGCCGACAACGGGGGCCAGACTCCGACCCATGCTCTGCTGGCGGGCAGCCCGGCCATCGGCACCGGCGGCACTGTGGCTCCCGATCAGTGCCCGGCAACCGACCAGACGGGACGGACCCGTCCTGCCGGCTCCTGCGACATAGGCGCGGTTCAGTTCGTCGAGCCGACCCCGCCCGGGACCCTCGCGTTGAACATCGCGAAGGTCCAGCCGAAGCTGCTGAAGCTGAAGCGTGGCAAGAAGGCGAAGGTTGTCAGGATCACCGTTCAGTCCACCGGTTCAGCCGCTGTCCAGAACGTGAAGCTCTGCCTCAGGCCGTCAAAGGCCGTGAAGAAGGCCGTGAAGGTCAGGGGCAAGCTCTGCCGCAAGGTCGGCACCCTGGTCGGCACGAAGACCCTGAAGGTCCGGATCGGCGCCAGGAAGAAAGCGAAGAAGAAGAGTTTCAGGATCAAGGCCGTACTGACTGGCACCGGTGCCGAGGGGAAGACGGGCACGATCAAGGTGAAAGTGCGCTGACACCGGCTCCACTCCGGATTCCTGAAAGTATGGGGCGTCCATGGATATGGACGCTCCAGCTCTCAGCCCGAACGAATTCCGCGACACCTGGTGCGGTCAGGTGCTCGGTGACCGGGTCGGCGAGCAGGTCCGGGTTTCAGGCTGGGTCCACCGGCGGCGCGATCACGGCGGGTTGATCTTCATCGACCTGCGTGACCGGACGGGGATCGTGCAGCTGGTCTTCAACCCGGATGAGGCCGGGGGATCTTTCGAACTCGGGCACCGTCTGCGTTCCGAGTACGTGGTCTCGGTCGGCGGCAAGGTCGTGACCCGGGAAGCCGAAACAGTCAACCCTGAGCTGCCGACCGGCCAGTTCGAGATCCACGCCAGCGAAGCCGAAGTCCTGGGCGAATCCGACACGCCACCGTTCGCGATCGAGGGCTTTCATGCCGAGGTCGGCGAGGAGGTCCGTCTGCGCCATCGCTACCTCGACCTTCGCCGCGAGCAGATGCAGCGCGCGATCGAGCTTCGCCATCGCCTTACCACGTCGATGCGCCGATTTCTCGACAGCGAGGGCTTCCTCGAGATTGAGACCCCGATCCTGACCCGTTCGACTCCCGAAGGCGCGCGCGACTTCCTCGTGCCGAGTCGTCAGCAGCGCGGATCCTTCTACGCTCTTCCGCAGTCACCGCAGCTTTTCAAGCAGCTGCTGATGGTCTCCGGCTTCGAGCGCTACTTCCAGATCGCGCGCTGCTTCCGCGACGAGGACCTGCGCGCCGACCGCCAGCCGGACTTCACCCAGCTCGACATCGAGATGAGCTTCGTCACCTCCGAGGACGTGATCGCGCTCAACGAGAAGCTGATGACCGCGCTGCTCGGCGAGATGGGGGTAGAAGCCCAGGCTCCGTTCCCCCGTATGAACTACGACGAGGCGATCAGCCGTTTCGGCTCGGACAAGCCGGATACTCGCTACGGCTACGAGATCACCGACCTGACCGAGGTTCTGAGCGGCACGGAGTTCAAGGCCTTCGGTGGAGTGATCGAGTCCGGCGGTGCTGTTCGCGGCATCAACTTCGGGCAGCGCGAACTTTCGAGGGCCCAGCTCGACGGGCTGATCGACGACGCCAAGGAGCTGGGCGCGAAGGGCCTGGTCTGGGCTTTCCGCGAAGCTGAGGGCTGGCGGGCGCCGATCGCCAAATTCCTCAGCGCCGAAGAACTCTCGGGTCTGAACTCTGCGATGGAAGCCGAAGAGGGAGATCTGATGCTGGTCGCCGCCGACCAGCCTCATAAGGTCGCGGCAGTTCTCGGTGGCCTGCGGAGCCGGCTGGCCGAGCGCTGGGGCCTGATCCCCGACGGAGAGAACCAGCTGACCTGGATCGTCGACTGGCCGATGTTCGAGTTCAACGAAGGGGAGGATCGCTGGGACGCACTCCACCATCCGTTCACCGGGCCGTCGGGAGAATTCGATCCCGCCGATCCGGGAGCCGCCCGGGCCGAGGCTTACGACCTGGTCTGGAACGGAGTCGAACTCGGCGGCGGCTCGATCCGTATCAACAGCCCGGAGGTCCAGTCGCAGGTTTTCGACGCACTCGGCATCTCGCGGGAAGAAGCAGACAATCGTTTCGGCTTCCTGCTCGAGGCGCTCAGGTACGGGGCGCCGCCTCACGGCGGCATCGCCTTCGGGGTTGATCGCTTCGCCGCACTGCTAGCTGGGGTCGAGTCGATCCGCGACGTGATCGCCATCCCCAAGACCGCTTCGGGCGGGGATCCGCTGACCGGGGCCCCGGCGCCGGTCGACGACATCCAGCTGAGGGACGTCGGCGTCGCCCTGAGGAAGCCGGCGAAGCCGGCAACGGGCTGAAACGGGGAGCGGGGGAGTTCGCGTGAGCTACTTCCGGAAGCTGAAGGATCGGGTCTCGAAGATCGGCGACGGCAGCGGTCGGATCCACATCGGCGATCCGCGCTTCGACGCCTGGGAAGTAGTCCATGAATTCGAGGATCTGCAGACCGGCCTGGCCTGGCGCGACAACCTCCGGGAGCGCGGTCTCGATGCCGAGCTGACCTCGGACTGGGAGCTCGACCGCTTCAACCGCGGCGACATCAATCTCCAGGTACCGCCCGGTCAGTGGTCCGAGGCCGAAGAGATCATGTCCGGCCTCGACCTCGACTGACCTCGATTACGTGGCGACCGTTGGGCCACGGTGCTAGTTTGTCCCTGAGGCTCGAACCCGTTCGTTAGCCGCTTCATAATTTGACCCAACATCAACGGCACGGGAGCCGATTTCTCCGAGTCCCCCGCGGGATGGGAGATAGGCACCCACCTTTATATAAAGGGATCAATGTCGGAAGCGGAGACGGCGGGTTGGGGCCTCTTTTTCCCATTCGATCTCATTCGACCGGGGCTCAAACCCCGAAGGTCACAGGTTCGAAGCGGGCCCCGCTATGTCCCTCGGGGCCGCGCTTGGACCTTCTTGCCAGAGAGTCTCGGCTGCTAAGGGCTTCAAGAAAATGAGACCGACCTCACCCTTTAGCTGTAATGTGGATGGGTGGGCATTTGCGACGAGCGCGTGTCCCTGGTGCGTCCGCGTCAGGCCGTTGGCCAGGGCGACAAGGCGCTTGTGAGCCGGGCTGGGACGCCAGGCAGAAAGAAGGACTAAATGGTATTCACCTCGACTCTCACGAACCGAATCCGCAGCAGGCTGCTGGTTGCGGCCGTTGTAGTTGCTGCCGCCGTCTGCGGTCTCGCCTCCCAGGCTCTGGGTTCTTTTGGAGCGGCAACCAACTTCACCGTCGGCACTAACCCCAGCTCGGTCGCGATCGGCAACCTCAACACCGACAGTTTTCCGGACATGGCGGTCGCCAATTCCGGCTCCGACGACGTCACGGTCCGGCTCGGCACCGGCACCGGCAACTTCGGCGCCGCGACCAACTTCACCGCCGGCGACACTCCCAGCTCGGTCGCGATCGGCAA
>JBBRVF010000180.1:0-4053 GCA_038247145.1 Solirubrobacterales bacterium
ACGGGGTTCCCAGCCGGCTGATCGAGTAAAAAACTCCGCCGAGGAAGATCAGCGGCAGGATCACGATGTTGTTGATGAAGGACTGGTTGTCCCAGGACTGGGCGTAGATGCCGACGATGATGCCGAGTGCGCCGAAGGCGGCGATCAGCAGTGTTACCGCGGTCGCAAGTTCCACCGGGTGCTCCAGCGGCGCGCCGGTCAGCGGCAGGGCAACGGCGGTCAGCGCCGCTCCGATCGCCAGCGAGCGCATCGCGCCCCCGGCCAGGTAGCCAAGGTGGACCTGCCAGGCGCCCATCGGTGCCGAGAGGATGTCATCGAGGTAGCGGTCATTCCTCGCCTGAAAGATCGTGCTGGAGTTGTTCGAGTAAGCGGCCTGCGCCATCGCCATCGCGATCAGGCCCGGCACGATGTAGACCTGGTATTCGAAGCCGTTCACCTCGGTTATCGAGTCGCCGAGAGAGAGCCCGAAGACGACCATGAAGAGCAGGGCGGCGATCACGGGGGCGAGGATCGTCTGCTTCCACAGCTTCAGCACACGATGGAATTCGCGCCGGGTCAGCCAGGCCAGTCCACGCCAGGGATGGGGCTCGACCGCGGCAGGAGGCAGTGCGTTCAACCGACTTCGATCTCCTCTGCCAGCCGGATCCGGCCACCGGCCACCGTCTTCAGATAGACCTCTTCGAGGGTGTCGACGCCGTATTCATCCTTGAGTCCGGCGGCGGTATCGCGGGCGACGATGCGACCGCCGCTGATCAATGCGATCTCGTCGCAGAGCGCCTCGGCTTCCTCCAGGTAGTGGGTGGTCAGCAGGATCGTCGTTCCCTGCTGGTGGAGGCTGCGGATGTAGTTCCAGAGCTCGTGGCGCAGTTCGAGATCGACGCCGGCGGTCGGCTCGTCGAGGATCACCAGGCGCGGTCGGTGGAGCAAGGCCCGCGCAAGCAACAGGCGGCGGCGCATGCCACCGGAGAGCTTCGGCGCTTCGACGTCACGCTTTGCCCGGAGGTCGAAGGCCTCGATCATCTGCTCGGCCCGCTCGCTCGCTTCGGCCCGCTCCATGCCGTAGTAGCCCCCGTGGTAGAGCAGCGTTTCGAAGACTGTCAGGAACTTGTCCAGGTTCGGCTCCTGCTCGGCGATCCCGATCATTCGCCTCGCTTTCATCCCGGAACCGGGCTCGCCGAATACGGATATCTCGCCTTCGCTGATCCGGATCAGGTTGCAGACCGCGCCGATCAGGGTCGTCTTTCCCGCTCCGTTTGGTCCGAGCAGCCCGAAGAAGCTGCCGTCCGGAACCTCGAGGTCGAGTCCGTCCAGGGCAAGGGTTCCGTCCCCGTACCGTTTGGTCAGGCCTTTAATGCCGAGGGCGGCGGGTGTATGTGAAGCGAGTTCGTTCATCAGTTGTCGTGGCCAGGCGAGACATCGGCGCGGAGTCGCCAGGGGCGAGGCCACCAAGCCCGGTTTGGGCCGACCCCTGACCATAGCGACACGGCTCCCTCCGCCCGCCTGCAGCAACCCTTCCCTGCGACAGCCGGGAGCGACCCGGATCGGGCCGAGCCGTCACCATGTGGGGATGGGTGCTCTCGACGGACTCCTGGTGGCTGACTTCAGCCGCGTGCTGGCCGGGCCCTTGGCCGCGATGACCCTCGGCGACCTCGGCGCTGACGTAATCAAGGTCGAGCCGCCGACCGGAGACGAAACGAGATCGTGGCAGCCCCCGATCGACGCCGAGGGCCGCTCGACCTACTTCCTCGCGGTCAACCGCAACAAGCGCTCGCTCGCCCTCGACCTGAAGGACAAGGAAGACCTCGGATTGGCCAAGGAGCTCGTCCAGCGCGCCGATGTCCTGATCGAGAACTTCCGACCGGGCACGATGGAGAAGTTCAGCCTCGATTACGAAACAGTCGCCGCCGAAAACCCCGGCTTGGTCTACTGCTCGATCACCGGCTTCGGTCGGAAAGATGGAGCGCAGATGGCCGGCTACGACCCGCTGGTCCAGGCGGTCAGCGGGTTGATGTCGGTCACCGGTCCCGGCGACGGCGAGGCGAACAAGACCGGCGTTGCCCTGGTCGACGTGATCGCCGGCCTGAACGCGGTCAACGGAATCCTCGCCGCGCTCAGGGTCCGCGAACGCGACCGGGTCGGCCAGCGGGTCGAGGTGAACCTGCTTTCGACCGCCCTGGCGGCGCTCGTCAATCAGGCCTCCTCATTCCTCAACACGGGCATCTCACCAAAGCGCATGGGCAACGTCCATCCGAGCATCGAACCCTTCAGCACTTACGGGGCGGCTGACGGGATGTTGATGATCTGCGCCGGCAACGACCATCAGTTCCACCAACTGGTGCGCACCCTCGGCGCTCCTCAGCTGGCCGAAGACGAGCGCTTCACCGGCAACAGCGACCGGGTGAAGAACCGCGGGGAGCTGAGGTCCGAGCTGGAGTCTCGGCTGAAGCTTGATTCGGTCTCTTACTGGACCGAGGCGCTGAGCGGAGCCGGCGTTCCGGCCGGGCCGGTCAATGACATAGGCGGCGGGTTCGAGCTGGCCGGATCGCTCGGCCTCGATCCGGTGGACGAATTCGACGGGGTGCGCAGTCCCAGCTCGCCGCTCGAGCTCTCCGCCACTCCGGTCACCACACGGCGCCGGCCGCCGGTACTCGATCAGGACGGAGCGGCGATCCGGGCCTGGTTAGCCGGCTGACGCGGTCCCGGTGCAACACTCTCCCCATGGATCTTGAGTCTCTCCAGAGCACGATGGCTGATCTGGACCAGCCGCCTTACCGGGCGTCTCAGGTCTGGGAGTGGCTTGCCCGGGGCGCCGGTTCCTTCGATGAGATGAGCAACCTGCCGGCCGGCCTGCGTTCGCAGCTTGCCGGGCGGCTCCCGATCTCCACCCTCGAGGTCGATGCGTCGGCGAGGTCGGTTGACGGTACCGAGAAGGCCCTGTTCATGACCGGCGACCGCAGGCCGGTCGAGGCAGTGCTGATGCGCTACCGGGACGGTCGCCGCTCACTCTGCCTTTCCAGCCAGTCCGGCTGCCCGCTGACCTGCACTTTCTGCGCCACCGGCACGATGAAGTTCGGGCGCAACCTGACCGAGTCCGAGATCCTCGACCAGGCCCTCCACTTCCGCCGGATCGAACCGGTCAACCACACTGTCTTCATGGGAATGGGCGAGCCGATGATGAATCTGGACAACGTGCTGGCCGTCTGCGAGCGTCTGCCCGAGGTCGGAATCGCCAACTCCCATACGACGATCTCCACCGTCGGCTGGCTGCCCGGGATCGAGCGGGTGATCACCGAAGGCCCGGCGGTCCGCCTCGCCCTCTCGCTCCACGCCCCGAACGACGCCCTTCGTTCGCAGATCATGCCGATCAACGACAGGTACCCGATCAGCCAGGTGGTCGACGCCTGCCGCGAGTGGCGTCACACCCGCAAGCGCAAGGTATTCATCGAGTACCTGATGCTTGACGGAGTGAACGACAGCCCGGACCTGGCCCACGAACTGGCCGACCTGCTGCTGCCGAAGAACGACTTCAAGGTCAACCTGATCCCCTACAACCCCAGCGGCAACGAGTACCGGGGATCGAGCCGCGAGGCGATCGAAAACTTCCGCGCCAACCTGATGAAGCGCGGCATACACGCCACCGTCCGCCTCACCCGCGGCCGCGACATAGACGCCGCCTGCGGTCAGCTCGCCGCCAAAGCCGCCGCCTGAGGGGAGTCGCCCGTTCGCCGTTGCCGGCCACGTCGCTGCGAACCGGCGTGTCAGCCGTCGGCGTCGAGGTCTCGCTGGCGCTGGAGAGACTCTTCGATCACATCGAGGGCCGCATCCTTCGGGTACCAGCCGTCGACCTCGACGTGCTTGCCCTCGGGCTGCTTGTAGACCGAGAAGAAGTGCGAGATCTCGTCGCGAAGCTGCTCCGGAAGCATGTCGAGGGTCTCGACCCAGCTCCAGTTCGGGTCCTCGGCCGGCACGCAGAGCACCTTGTCGTCGATCTGGCCTTCGTCCTTCATCCGGAACAGGCCGATCGGAATAGACGGGATGATGCAGCCGGGGAAG
>JBBRVF010000181.1:0-4039 GCA_038247145.1 Solirubrobacterales bacterium
CTGGCCGGGGTGACCGGCGGCCGTGGCGACAGACCCCGCCGTGAGCCGAGGCGACAGGGGCGTCCGGCCGAAGCCGAGGGTGGCTGGTCCCCCGACCGGCATCGCACGATCGGCCCCGACGAGATGGTCGAGCTGGCTCCGGTCCTGGCCGATCGCGAACCCGAGTCGGCCTACCTTTTCTACGACTGTCAGACCGATGACGTAAGGCTGGTCCTTACCGTGCTCGGGGAGGCACAGCGCTTCGGGGCCGTCTGCCTGAACGCAGCCCGGGTGACTTCGGTGACCGGCAAGGACGGGCGCGCCACGGGAGTCGAGTTCACCGACGCCGACTCCGGCGAGACGGTCCTGGTCGAAGCCGACAACGTGGTCAACGCCACCGGCGTATGGGCCGACCGGATCCGTCCGGGGGAGATCCAGCGCGAAGAAGACGTGCCGAAGATCAAGCCCAGTCGAGGTACGCATCTGCTGCTTTCCACCGATGATCTCGACATGGGCAGTGCGGCCTGCGTCGTGCCCGCAGGCGAAGGCCGCAGCATCTTCGCCCTCCCCTGGTACGGCCGCACGCTGATCGGCACCACCGATGTTGATCACGACGGTGGCATCGAGGACGTCGCGCCGACCGGCGGTGACCTCGCCTACCTGCTGGAGGCCGTCAACCAGTTCGCCGGAACCTCGCTTACAGACTCCGACATCGTCGGTGCATACGCCGGCGTCAGGCCGTTGATCAGCACGGGCGACCCGCGCAAGTCTGTTGACATCTCCCGGCGAGCCGAGCTGTACGAGACCTCTTCGGGAATGCTGACCATAACCGGCGGCAAGCTGACCACCTGGCGTCGAATGGCGAAGCAGACCGTCGACCGGATCGTCGAGCGCTCCGGACGGACGGCGAGATGTCAGACCGCCGAAATCCCGCTGGGTATGGAGATCGATCCCGACGTCATGGATGCCCCCGACAATGTGAGTGGGGAATCCCGTCGGCAGCTGGCTTTCCGCTACGGGCACGCGGCCCGGAAAGTGCTGAAGCTGACCGAAGAGGACCCGGAACTCGCCAGTCCGATTCTCCCCGGGATGCCTGACCTGATGGCAGAAGTGGCCTTCGCCGTCGACTACGAGCAGGCCCGCACGGTCGCCGACGTCCTGCTTCGCCGCACGAGGCTGGGATTGACCGCGGCTTCCAGCCTCGATTCGGCTGAGTCGGTGGCCGACGTCGCCGGCGTGATGGGCTCGAGACTTGGCTGGAGCCGGGCCGAACAGCGCTCCCAACGGGAGGCGTGGGTCGAGACCGTCACTGCCGAGGGCCTCAACCCCGCCCGCTCCGGCGATCTTTGAAGAGCCGCTCTGCACTAACCTGAGTCGCTCAACGACCCACTCAAACCGGAGCCGAATCCGTGGACGAGCCCCGATGCTGCGCATCGCCGTCCGCGACGAAGGTCCGAAACAGAAGGAGCACCAGATGACCGATTTCGAATCAAAGAGCCTTGCCGAGCTTCACCAGCTCGCCTCAGAAACAAAGATCGAGGGCTTTCGGCTGCTGAGACGCGAAGACCTCGTCGAGAAGCTCGAGGACGCCGGCGGCGACTCCGGCTCGGGTGACTCCGGGGGCGACGGCGAGGGGCAGGGCTCGGGTGGATCCCGAACCAGGCGGCGCCGGGGTCGCGGCGGCCGTGACCGCTCGCGCCGAAGTGGTTCCGGCAAAGAAAGTGAAGACCGCGACGACGAGGGCGGCGGCCGACACGAAGGCGACGACCTGAGCGATGCCACAGGCGTGCTTGAGGTTCAGCCGCGCGGCAGTGGCCTGGTCCGCGGCGAGGGCCTGCCCGATGCAGGTGTCTACGTTTCCCCGGCCCAGATCCGCCGCTGCGAGCTGCGCTCCGGCGACGAAGTCAGCGGTCCGGTCCGTCCCGCCCGGCGCGGAGAGAGGCGCCCCTCGCTGGTTCGTATCGAAACGGTCAACGGCGAGCCGCCGACCGACGAGCGTGGCCCCGTCTTCGAGGGCCTGACCGCGGTCGCCCCGCATCGCCATATCCCGCTGAAGGTCGAAGGCGACGACGTACTTGCCCGCTCCGTGGATCTTCTTTCACCGCTGGCCTTCGGACAGCGCGTGCTGGTCGAGGCCCAGCCGCGTTCGGGCCGGACATCGGTCCTGCGCGCTCTGGCGAAGTCGATAGCGGCCGGTTCGGATGAGGGCCCGGAGGTGATCGTCCTGCTGGTTGACGAGCGACCGGAAGAGGTCACCTCCTGGAACCGCGAGGTCGCCGACGTCTCGATCGAAGCTGCCCCGGCCGACCTCGGAGCCCAGGAGCAGGTCCGGATAGCCGAGCGGGTCCTGGCCAAGGTCAGGCGTCAGGCCGAGACCGGCCAGGACGTAGTGCTGATCGTCGATTCTCTTACCCGACTCGGCACCGCCTTCGGCGACGCCGGATCGATCAAGCCGTTCTTCGGAACCGGGCGCGAACTCGAAGAAGAGAACGCCGGCTCGGTCACGGTGATCGCCACCGCGCTCCGGGGATCCCCCGGGGACGAAGCAGTGATCGATGCCGTTCGTACCACCGAGAACGCGACGGTCCGACTCGACCCCGAACTCGCCGCGGCCGGAGTGGTTCCGGCCCTGGATGTGGGCGCCTGTGCGATTTCCGGCCAGGAATCGGTGCTGAGCGCTTCCCAGGTCGATTCCCTGCGCAAGCTGCGGGCCGAGCTCACCGAACTGGAAGCGGCTCCTGCGGCCGCTCGCCTCGCCGAGCTGATCAAGGGCTCAAGCAGCAACGAAGAGCTGCTCGAAAAGCTGTAGGCACCCGCCCGGGCTCGGGGGCCGGTGGCTTTACCGGCGTCGGGGTTGGTGCGTAGACCGGGAGGACCAGTCAGCCGTGGAAGGCGACGCGGCGCCAGGAGGGCTCTTTGGCCAGCTCGATCATCTCGGGACCGCGGTCGGGCTGGATGTAGCCGAAGCTTTGACGCTGTTCGTCGAAAACGATGTCCAACTCACCTTCCTTGACCCGCTGGTCGAGCCAGGCCCCGCGGAAGACGAGTCGTCGGATCCAGTGGACGAAGCTCTGGTTGGAGGGGCCGGCGAGGTCCTCCCAGTGATGGTGGACGTGGGTGCCGAGCTCTGAAGAAGGCTCGTCGATTTCGCCGCTCACCGCGAGGTGGAGCAGGTCATGGATCTCGGCGTGGGTGAGTCCGGGCTTGACGAATCCGAGTCTGACAGCAGCCTGCTCGACGCGCTGGCTGAAGTCGCGCTCGTTGAAGGCGAAACGGAGATCGCCATACTCGAGCACGTAGTCGGTGCCCGACTCGTAGTTGCCTCTGCGGGTTGTCTTTCGTTCCAAGTTGAAGCCTTTTCGCACGCCCGGGACTGGACGAGGGCGCAACAGGCATCATGCCTGCAGAGGCCGATTGCCGCTCCCGACCCGCTCCACCTGAACGGGGCTTTGCGCTCTGCACGGCTCGTTTCACCGGGGGCGAGTTTCAGCGGACGACGACTGATTGAAGGATGGAGAGACCCTTTCCCAGGCGGCTGCGCGGCCTCGAGACCGTGGAGTGGGCCGGAATTCCGGTGCTGGTCGCCTCCACTGCCCTGTCGCGGAGCCTCGGTCTCGCCCTGCTCGACCGGGATCAAGCCGGGGCCGGTCTGTTGATCCCGCGGTGCCGGTCTGTCCACACCTTTGCCATGCGCTTCGAGCTCGATCTGTTCTTCGTCGACAGCGAGGGGATCACGGTCCGGGTCGTCCTTGCGGTTCCGCCACGTCGAGTGCTGTTCGAGAGGCGGGCCGATCGTGTTCTGGAAATGCCGTCTGCGTAGGGGGAAGTGCCGCCGGCGGTCCGGGCGGGGGGAGAGTTGCGAGACTCCGAGGCTTAGGCCGTCATGCTTCCCGAGCACAACGAGATTGCGAAACTGGTCATCTGCGAGGACGACCGGGCGACCTTGGAACTGCTCTGCGACCATCTGCTCGCCGATCGGTACGGCGTCCTCGCGGCCCCCACGGCCGGGGACGCCCTGAGGCTCTGCCAGTACGGCTCGCCGGATCTGCTGCTGCTCGAC
>JBBRVF010000182.1:0-4028 GCA_038247145.1 Solirubrobacterales bacterium
CAAATTCGTGGAGTGGAGGATCAAGAAGCCTGAAAGTAACCGGCAAACCATCCATAGCTACCATGGTAGCTTTCATATCTTTCTTGACATAGGCAAATAATTCATTGAGAGCTTTGCGGCGCTCGGTTTCATCTGCACTGAGAATCATTTTACGGAGAAGGAATAATGGAGCCTCTGAACCTTTGCCGTAAAACATGTGCTCTGTACGGAACAGGCCAATACCTTCAGCTCCATAGTTACGTGCGATAACAGCATCCTCCGGAGTAAGATCACCAGCTCGTTGCCGTCGGCGTTACAGGGGAAGTAGCCGAGGATCGCCTTCGGGTGGAGGTAATCCTGCTCGGCCCACATGCGCTCCAACCGCGGGCGGAAGTCTTCGCCGACCAGCTTCTCCCACTGCTCGCCCTTGACCCCGCGACCGCCCCAGTGGAGCTTGAACAGCACATGCAGGTCGAGGTGGCTGAAGACGTCGTCGAGCTTCACCGGTATCTCCCGCGATCCCCAGAACGGCGGCTCCGGTACCGGCGCGTCCGGATCGGCGTCCGAGCGGACCGAGTCGTCGGTCACCGGCGGCCCGTCGTCCTTGACCACAGGCTTGTTGCGGAAGGTCTCGGCCTCGCCGCGCAGCTTCTCCAGCAGGGCGGCGCGAGGCTCGGGCTCGACCAGGGCGTCCATCGTGTCGAGGCCCTGGAAGGCGTCCTTGCAGTAGATCACGCCGGGCTCGTAGATCTCGTCCGACTCCTTGCCCAGCGGGTAGAGCATCCGGCGTCCGAAGTCGCGATTGATCGCCGCCCCGCCGATCAGCACGGGGAAGTCGTGGCCGCGCTCGTGAAGCTCGCGGATCGCCACTGGCATCTGCTTCGAGGTCGAGACCAGCAGCGCCGAGAGGCCGATCGCGTCGGCTTTGTGCTCGACCGCGGCGTCGATGATCGCGTCCACCGGTACCTGCTTGCCGAGGTCGACCACGGTGTAGCCGTTGTTGGTCAGGATCGTATTGACCAGAGACTTTCCGATGTCGTGGACGTCACCGAAGACGGTGGCGATCACCACCTTGCCTTTGCTGTGGCCCTCGATCCGGTCGAGGTAGTTCTCGAGCCGGGCGACTGCCTTTTTCATCACCTCGGCCGACTGCAGTACGAAAGGCAGGATCAGCTCACCGGCACCGAACTTGTCGCCGACCTCCTTCATCGCCGGCAGCAGCACCTCGTTGAGCGTCGGCACCGCGCCGATCTTCTCGACCGAGGCGTCGATCCAGTCCTCGACACCGTCCTTGCGGCGCCGCAGGATGTGGAAGTGGAGCGCCTCCTCCGGCTCCATATCGGCGGTCGGGTCCTCTTTCTCCTCCTCGGCTTCTTCACCCTTCGATTCGAAGTGCTCAATGAACTTCTCCAGCGCGTCCTCGCGCCGGTTGAAGACCAGGTCGTCGGTCAGCTCGCGCTCGTTGTCGGGGATCTCGCCGTAAGGCTTGATGTGGTTCGGGTTGACCATCGCCAGGTCGAGGCCGGCCTCGACGCAGTGGTGGAGGAAGACCGAGTTGAGCACGGCCCGGGCCGGCTGACCGACGCCGAAGGAGACGTTGGAAACGCCGAGTGAGGTCTTGACGCCGGGCAGCTCGGCTTTGATCCGCCGGATGCCTTCGATGGTCTCTAACGCCGAAGGTCGCCACTCCTCATCACCGGTGGTCAGGGTAAAAGTCAGGGCGTCGAAGATCAGGGCTTCGGGCTCGAGGCCGTGCTCGTCGCAGACCAGCTCCTTGATCCGGCCGGCGATCTCGAGCTTGCGCTCCGCGGTCTTGGCCATGCCGACTTCGTCGATGGTCAGGGCGATCAGCGCGGCGCCATGGGCCTTGGCGATCGGCACCACGGTGTCGAGCTTGTCGCGACCGGCCTCGAGGTTGACCGAGTTGACGATCGCCCGTCCCGGGATCTGCTCGAGTGCGGTCCGGATCACTTCGGGCTCGGTCGAGTCGACCTGGATCGGGGCCGGCTGGGTCAGCGAGATCCGCTTGACCACCTCGCGCATCTGCTCGTCTTCGTCGGCCCGCTCGACCAGTGCCACGCAGACGTCGAGCAGATGGGCGCCGCCTTCGACCTGATCCTCGGCGACCTGGTTGAGGCTGTCGTAGTCGTCGGCCAGCAGCAGTTCCTTGGCCAGGCGCGAGCCCTGCGAGTTGACCCGCTCGCCGACCAGGGTCGGGCGCGGCTCCTGGACCAGCGCGGTCGCGCTCATCATCGAAGAGACCATGGTTTCCCCGGGGGCGGGGCGGGGCCCCGGCTTCAGGCCGCGGACCCGCTCGGCGATCGCCTGTACGTGCTCGGTGGTGGTGCCGCAGCAGCCACCGACCACGCCGACCCCGTGCTTTTCGACGAACTCTCCCAGGGCCTCGGCCAGAGGACCGGGCTTCTCGGGGAAGATCGTCTCGCCGTCCGGGCCCTGAAGAGGAAGGCCGGCATTCGGTATGCAGTGGACCGGCACAGTGGAATGCTCGCCGAGGTAGCGGATCGCGTCGCGCATGTCTTCCGGTCCGGTCGAGCAGTTGAGGCCGAGCACATCGACCCGGAGCGCCTGCAGGGTGGTGAGCATCGCCGAGATGTCGGTCCCGAGAAGCATCTTGCCGCCGTTCGGCAGAAGCGAGACGGAAACCTGGATTGGAACGCTTCGGCCGACCTTCTCGAAGGCGGCGCGGGCACCGAGCACAGCCGCCTTGGCCTCGAGGATGTCCTGGACCGTCTCGATCATGATCAGGTCGACCCCGCCTTCGACCAGCCCGCCGGCCTGCTCGGTGAAGACCTCGACCAGTTCCGGGAAGCGGATGTTGCCCAGCGTCGGGTCGTCGGAGGCCGGCAGGTAGCCGGTCGGGCCGATCGAGCCGGCGACGAAGCGATCCGGCCCGGCGGCGGCCCGGGCGATCTCGGCCGCCTTCAGGTTGACCTCGACCGTATGTTCGGCCAGACCCCATTCGTCGAGCTTGATCCGCGAGGCCTGGAAGCTGTCGGTCTCGACGACTTCGGCGCCGGCTTCCAGCATCGAGGAGTGGAGGCCTTCGATCACGTCGGGCCGGTTGAGCACCAGGGCCTCATGGCATTTGCCGGGCAGCCCGCCGTAGTCGGCCTGAGTCAGGTCGAACTCCTCCAGCGTCGCGCCGAGGCCGCCGTCGAAGACGACGATCCGCTCGGCGACGGCGTTCAGGTAGTTGCGTTCGGGCATCACAGCAGGGTACCGGGGTCCGGCCGCCGCCGGACGATGCGACGAGAGCAGTCAAGACACGATCGTCCGCACCGACCGGTACGTGGGCTGCCTGACGCCCCGTACACTCGGCAGATGCCCACCTGCGTAGCCCTGCTGAGGGCGATCAATGTCGGCGGCACCGGCAAACTGCCGATGAAGGAACTGAAGCTGATGTGCGAGCAGTGTGGCTTCGAGTCGGTCCGCACCTACATCGCCAGCGGCAACGTGGTCTTTCGCTCGAGCGACAGTGCCGAGCGGGCACGCTCGATCCTGGAGAGGCGCCTGGAGGACCACGCCGGGTCGAAGATCGACGTCCTGGTCAGGACTGCCCGGGAGATGGCCGACCTGGTCGAGGCCAATCCCTGGCCGGAAGAGCCAGGCAACCGGGTCGCGGTGCTCTTCCTCGACCGGGAGCCGCCGGCCGACCTCGACAACCAGGTACGAGGCGTGGTGAACGAGAAATTCGTTGCCGCGGCGCAGGAGGTTTTCGTCCATTACCCGGACGGTCTCGGGGTATCGAAGCTGGCCTTCGACCTCGGCACCGGCACGACCCGGAACATGAACACCGTGAAGAAGCTTGCCGCAATGGCGACAGAAACCTGATCGTGCAGCGCTGCGACCGACTGGTTTCTACCGGTTGAGCGGGCAGGCGTGGCAGAAGCCGCCTCCGGCGGCGCGGTAGGCCAGACAACAGCTGATTCGGCTGTGGTGCTCCCGCCCGCCGGCGTCGAGCGTCGTATCCAGCGGAACGTTCAATCGACCGGGCCGAGCCAGCAGCTCGACCGCGAGCTCACCGGCGA
>JBBRVF010000183.1:0-4014 GCA_038247145.1 Solirubrobacterales bacterium
AGCCGAGGTGACCGGAGTCTGCAGTACTGCCAAGGTGGAGATGGTTCGCGAACTCGGGGCCGACCATGTAATCGACTACACCCGAGGGGGCCTCTCCGACAAAGGTGAGAAATACGATGCGATCCTCGACATCGGCGGCAACCGGTCGCTGTCGCAACTGCGGCGGTTGCTCAAGCCAAAAGGCAGACTGGTCATCGTCGGCGGCGAGAACGCGGGCAAGCTGCTGGGCGGCACCGATCGCCAGCTTCGGGCGATGCTGCTCTCACCCTTCGTCAGCCAGAAGCTCCGCGCCTTCGTCTCTTCCGAAAACGGGCAGGACATCGCGGCACTGCGGGATCTCGTGGACTCGGGCCGGCTGAAGCCGGCGATCGACCGGACCTTCCCACTCGAGCAGGCAGCGGAAGCGATCGAGTACCTGGCCGACGGCAGGGCCTCCGGCAAGGTGGTGCTGACCGTCGGGCCGTGTTAGCTTCGACCGATCGAACAGGCACGGACACCCCAGTGGCGGTGCGGACGTTTTCGGCCGGGGACCGTACGGTGATCGACCCGGCGGCCCGCTGGGCCGGTATGGGGAACGGTGGAATGGAAAAGCCCGCCTGGGCCGGGCTGCCTAGCTTTGCCGACCTGCCCTGGTCCGAGGACCCGGCCGACCTGGAGGGCGTGGACGTGGCGATCGTCGGCGCTCCTTTCGACGAGCTCGTATCCGACCGACCCGGTGCCAGGTTCGGACCGCGGGCGATCCGGGCGGCTGCTCCGACCGCCTCCTTCCACCTTGAGGAGCGCATCGACTGGGCCGAGGCACTGAGGGTGATCGACTACGGCGACGCTCCGATCGTGCCGGCAAACCCCGACGCTTCCCTCGCGGCGATCGAGAAGACAGTCGCCGAAGTTGTCGCCGCCGGCGCGCTTCCGATCGTGCTGGGCGGCGACCACTCGATAGCCGAACCGGATGTGACGGCCTGTGCAGGCTCGGGTGGGCCGATCGGGATGCTCCACTTCGATACCCACACCGATACCGCGGACGAACTCCACGGCCAGAAGCGCTCTCACGGAACCCCGATGCGCAGGCTGGTAGAGGACGGCGTGGTCGATCCGCGGCGCTACGTCCAGATCGGCCTGCGCGGCTGGTGGCCCGAAGCCGAAGACCTCGCCTGGCAGGAAAGCCTCGGCATCACGACCTTCTTTATGCAGGACATCGAACGCGACGGCATCGACGCGGTGCTTGAGGTTGCCTTCGGCGTGCTCGGGTCCGGTCCCGTCTTCCTGACCGTTGACGTGGATGTGCTCGACCCGGCTTTCGCTCCCGGCACCGGCACTCCCGAGCCCGGTGGCATGACTTCGGCTCAGCTTCTCAGGTCCTGCCGCATCGCCGCCCGCGAACTGAACCTGGTCGGCGCCGATGTTGTCGAGACACTGCCGCTCACGGTCGAAGATATGACCGCAGTCGTCGCCAATCGGATAGTCGCCTCGATCCTGACCGGTATTGCCGCTCGAAAGCGCGGCGGCGGCGCCTGAGTCAGCCGAGTTCGAGGGCTGCGGCAGATCGACGGCGACTCGTCCTTCGACCCGGTCGGCGAGCGTCAGAATCAGCGTCTTGGCGATGCCGGCGTCAGCGGCGAAGACCGGGCCGATCCGGTGCCCGAGGCCGGTCCGTCTTGAGGCGGCAAATCCGGAGGTCTCCCCCGACGGGCCGACGGTGACGATCGAGTCCCTTCCGGATCCGGCGATCCAGAGCCTCAGGAACTCAGGCCGCGGGCCGAAGCAGTGGCGGCCGTCGAACTCGACCAGGGCGTCGAAGTCGATCTCTCCGGCCGGGAGGACCTGAACCGGCGACTCTTCGGACTTGTGGTGTCCACCCTGTGGCAGGCTTGCCGACGAGTACCGGGCATTCCAGTAGGCGACCTCGAATCCTTCCGTCTCGTAATTGGAGACCTGCTCCGGGACGGCGTCGCCGCCAAGGGTGAAACCGTCGAGCCGGGAAACGATCTCGTCGAAAATCGCCTTGCCGAGACCGGTTCCGCGAACTTCGGGTTCGGCGATGTAGAAGCCCATGAAAGCGACGTCGGCGGAGCAGCGGACCGCTACGCCAACTTCGTCCGGTGACATTCCCCTGATCAGCATCGCCCGAGCCACCGTGCGCCTGTATCGGGGCCGTGCGGGATCGGTGTCGGCATTCAGGCAGCGGGTTGCTGAGGTGGCGCGTCGTCTTCGTTATCGCTCAGCAGCTTCGTGCTCACCGCGCCGACGATGATCAAGCCGACACCGACGGCGACCGGAGCGCCCCCCATGCTGAGGACGATGACTCCGATCACGGTTATCCAGGGCGTCAGCGTCGCCAGGAAATCGCCGACCGAAGGAGCCTGAACGTCGGCTCCGGGGCCGGCCCCTTCCCTCAGGGCATCGAGGCGTGCCGGGTACCAGATCGTGAACTGGGCGGCGATGATCAGCGGAAAGGTCTGAATGATCCAGCCGGTCCAGATGTTGTTCGAGTCGTCAAGGACTGCATCGCCGTAGAAGCCGGAAGCCGCCTCGATCGCGAAGGCGGCGACCCAGACCCAGGCGATCAGGTAGTTGACCCGGAGGAAATCCGGCGTATCCCAGTACTCCTGCGGAGTGCCTTCCTTGGCGTATTGGAGGGTGAAGGGCTTGCGGATAAGAACCGAGCCGAGCACGATCACCAGCAGGGCGATGTTCGCGACTTCGCCTCCCCAGAGCTCGAGCCAGTCGCGGGTGCCATCGGAGGCGACCGCGACCAGGATCGCCAGGCCGCCGAAGTAGACCACGTCGGCGAACTCGAGCATCTTCGGCGAGCTGCCCCGGATCCAGTTGAGCATGAGGATCAGGAGGCCTGTGCCGAGCGCCACCCCGGCGGAAAGCTCGAGGCGCCCTTCGCCTTCGATGATCGAGAAGACGATCCACGGTGAAAGACCCGCCAGCGGGTTCGCCAGGATCTTGTCCAGAACGTTCGGCCTTTTCACTCCCTCGTTCACCTGCGGCAAGGATAACCGCCGTGGTCGGGTGCTGCCGGGGTGCGGCCCGTCTCCGCGTCAGGGCTTGACGCGGATGGCGCCGCGCATCAGCGGGTGGATCCGGCAGAAGAAGGTGTGGGTACCGACCGGCAGGTTCGAAGGGGTTGACCAGGTATCCCGGTTCACCGTCGGTGGACCTACGGTTCCCAGCTGACCGGAGTCGAACTGGAATTCACCGTCGGGTATCGGGTAGGAGATTCCGGTCGACTTGTTACACGGTGACTTGCAGGAAGTCAGCGAGTGCCAGATTTCCTTGCCGGCGTCAACCCCGGACAGCTCGAAGGTGAAGGCCTGGCCCTTGCGGACAACCGGCGGCCTGCCCAGGGCGCCCGGAAGCCGGAAGTCACCGGCTTCGTAGGAATAGCCGCCGATCTGGAAGGGACCGCCTGACATCAGGCCGTCGGCGAGGTTGCTCGGGTCCGGTCCAACCACCGGGTTCTTTCCGCCGTGGTCGCTGTTTTCTTCGTAGTGGCCGTGGTTGAGTACGCCTTTGTAGTCAACCTTGGTTTCGAACGGATCCGGTCCGCTCTCCCCGGAGGCCATGTAGATCACGTTGATGCCCATCGATTCGTACCAGGAGGCGATCTCGGTTTCGTAGGTCGTCTGCAGCTCGAGGGTGTCGCCGGCCCTGACCTCCACCCGCCAGTCTTCATCGGTGCTGAACATCGCCATGTCCCAGGAAACCGGCCCGGTGTCGTTGAAATAACGGGCCCTTGAGTTGAACAGATGGACCCGGTCTCCGCTTACCGAAGGCTGGGTGTCGCGGCAGGCCCGGTACCTCCGGCTGCTCGTCTCTGCCTTGCGCCGGATCTTCCCGAGCTGTCTGGAGTTTGCTTTCGAAAGGCGCTTCAGCCTGTCCTTCTTGCTGCTGTCTTTCGTGCCGCGGTTCTTCGACCGGAATCTGAGCTTGCGGTTGAGCCGCTTTTTATTCGACTTGAGGCGGCGCAGCTTCGAGGCGAAGCGCTTCGGTGCCGCGCATTCCGGC
>JBBRVF010000184.1:0-3971 GCA_038247145.1 Solirubrobacterales bacterium
GGCTTGGGCTGCTGGGCCTGGTGTGTGTGTTCGGGCCCCGCAAAGACCTTGAGCTTGAGCAGCTGCTGGCGGCCGAGCTTGTTGCGAGGCAGCATGCCGCGGACCGCTTTGCGGATTACTTCTTCGGGCTGCTTCGCGAGCATCTCGGCCAGGGTGCGCGACTTGATTCCACCCGGGTATCCGCTGTGGCGCCAGTAGGTCTTCTGGTTGAGCTTGTCTCCCGTGACCCTGATCTTCTCCGCGTTGATCACGACGACGAAGTCGCCGGTATCGATGTGGGGGGTGAAGTCCGGCTTGCGCTTTCCGCGCAGGGCATCGGCGAGCTGGGTCGCGAGACGACCCAGCGTCTGGCCCTCGGCGTCAACGACGTACCAGTCTCTCTGGCGTGTGGATGGGGTGGCTACGAAAGTCTTCATCGGTATTTGGGCGCGACCCAGCATTTGCTGCGGACGCGGCTTGCGCATGATAGGGAACCCGATCGCCACACGCCTTTCCGGTCCCTATACTGTGCGAACCGAAAGCCTAACCCGGTCGGTCAACGGTCGGGGCGGAGGACCCAACGGGGAGATTTATCCCCAAGGGGCGAATCGGAGGCAGAAACTGCTCCGTAGCGCAACTCTTTCAGCGCGAGCCCGCCAGCTAACTCCGCAGGCATCCGAAAGAGCATTGGTCAAGACAGTCACATCCGTAATTTCAGTCGCAATCCTTGCGGCGGTTTTCGGCATGGCCGGACAGGCATCGGCAGCGAGCACGGCCGGCGGCGGTCTCACGGTTCCGGGTGTGCCGAAGATCAAGGATGTCGTCTGCGTTTCCGGCTGCTCGAAGATCCGCACCGCCAGCCCCGGCGGCACCGCCCAGATCACCGGCTCCGGAATGAACCGCGTCAGTGTGGTCGACTTCGCCGGCAAGTCGAAGCGGGTCAAGACCGAGCCGAGCAGCAGCACCGCAACCAGCCTCCTGGTGGAAGTGCCCGAAGGAGCCGCCAGCGGCCGCCTCAGGGTGATCAGCTCGACCGGCTCCGCTTCCTCCCCCTCGAAGGTCGTGCTTGAGATCGGCGACCCGCCGGCGGAGCAGAACTCGCCCCTGACGATCAGTGACGCCTCGACCACGCCCTCGATCGCCTACCAGTACGGCGCCCGCCGGCCGCGCCTGAACTTCGTGGTCACCGGCGGCCGCCCGAAGAACGATCTTCGTATCGACATCGTCAACGCGTCCGGCTCGATCGTTGCCAGCCGAACCAAACGCGGAGTCGCGCGAGGCGCCAGCCAGAAGGTCTCCTGGAACGGCAAGTCGGGCCGCAAGCCGGCCCCCAACGGCAATTACAGCTTCGTCGTGCGCTCGATAGACGGCACGGCAGCGAAGCTCTCCCGTCGGCTCACCCGTGCCCGGGCCAAAGCCTCCCGCACCCGATCCGCCAGCCCGCTCGGATTCAAGCTCTACGGCTACGCATTCCCGGTTCGTGCCAGGCACTCATTCGGCGACGGGATCGGGGCCGGTCGCGGCCACCAGGGGCTCGACATCATGGCCAAGTGCGGAACTCCGCTGATCGCCGCCCGCGGCGGCACGGTTTATTACAACGCCTACCAGGCGAGCGGGGCCGGCAACTACCTGGTGATCAACCTCGCCGGCACCAGGAAGCAGAGCCATGTCTACATGCACATGACCAAGCCCTCGCCGCTCAAGGTCGGCAGCAAGGTCAAGACCGGCCAGCGCATCGGCTTTGTCGGGACCACGGGACGCAGCACTGCCTGCCACCTCCACTTCGAGCACTGGTCCTCCCCCGGCTGGTACCAGGGCGGTACTTTCCTCGACCCGACCGGCCCGGTCAAGCGCTGGGACCGCTACAGCTGACCGCTAGGCTGAAGGTCATGTGCATGCAATGCGTAGCCGGCGCCTCCGTCGCGGCGGCGGCAGGAGCGACCGGCCTCAGAGCCTGGATCGGCGCCCACCGTCCCGGCTGGATCACCCCGCGCCGGATGAAGCTGGTTACCGCGGGGATTCTCACGGCAGGCGTCCTCGCAGCCGGACTCCAGCCCTAGCAAGAAGCGCTCCCGACAGCCACCGCCAGACAGCGTCGCTAGTGGTGGTGGCCGCCTTCGGCCGCCTCCTGCAGTTCCTCATCGCTGAGCGAGTCGGCCATCCACGCCGCCAGCGCGGTGGTTATCGGCACCGCCGCGATCAGGCCGATCGACCCGACCAGCGTGGCAACGATTTCCTTGGCAACGATTTCGAGGTTCGTCGCATCGATCAGCCCCAGTTCGCCCGACCCGAGAATCAGCAGGATCGGCAGAGAAGAGCCGACGTAGGCCAGTACCAGGGTGTTGACCGTAGCGCTGACGTGGTCCCGGCCGACGTCGATCGCCCTGCGGTAGAGGGCGCCGAACTTCTGATCGGGGTTTGCGGCTCTCAGTGCCATCACGGTCGAGGACTGGCTGATGGTCACGTCGTCGAGCACGCCGAGGGCTCCGATCAGGATTCCCGCGACCAGCAGTCCGCTGAGCGAAAGATCCGCGCCACTGGCCGCCAGCATGGTCGCTTCTTCCGAGGAGAAGCCCGTGAGGTTGGTCAGTCCCGTGAACAGTGCGGCCAGCCCGCCGACCAGAAGCAGGCTGATCGAGGTACCGAGAATGGCAGCAAGGCTCTTGGGCCCGAGACCGTGGGCCAAAGCGATGGTCACCAGCATGACGGCCATCGAGCCGACCAGCGCCACCAGCAGGGGTGGGCTGCCGTCGAGGATGGCGGGAACGATGAAGACCAGCACGATCGCCAGGCTCATCGCGAGGCCGACCAGCGAAAGTGCGCCCCGCAGCCGCCCGAAAGCGACCACCAGAATGACGAATGCGATCGCCAGCCAGAGCATCGGTGCCCGGCGCTCGAAATCAACGATCGAGTAAATCGGCTCGGCGTTGGGAAGGCTGACCTTGGCCACTTTCACGGTATCGCCGGGCTCGAAGAGCGGTGCCGGACCGCCGGTCGAGACCTCGACCGGCACCAGGGCGCCCTCCTCGGGGCCCCCGGTGATCCTCACCTCTGCATCGGTGCATTTGCCTGTGAGCGGAGGCAGGCACTTGCGCTCCTCGATCGATTCGATCTTGCCCTTCTCGGTCTCCCCGGGCGGACCGACCCCGAGTTGCAGCTCGGCCTCGCCACTGGGCCAGAGCAGGGCCAGGGCGACGAACGTGACCACGGCGAGCAGGGCCACGGCGCCGACGAAGAATCCTTTTCCTGAGAAGCCGTCACCCACCGACCGGGAGTCTGGCAGCCCGATCGGCGGCGACAACCATCCATCGTGACTTTCGTCAGTGCGAGTGAATGACTCCCGGCGCCCAGGCGGGAATCGGGTCTTCGAAATCGAGCCATGCGAGCGGACCTGAATCCACCTCGTCGTCAGTCAGCAGGCAGGCATCGAGTGCTGTCTCGATCTTCTCGCGGTCCATGGTCGAGCCGATGAATGCGATCTCCTGCCTGCGATCGCCGAATGGCTCCTGCCAGTGGGGCGCCGCCGACTCTTCGAACAGGTCGGCCTGCCCGGCCCGCTCCTCGGGAGTGACCGCGGCCCACCACATCCCCATCGGATGCAGGGTCAGAACCCGGCCGGCCTGTGACCACTCGGCGACGATGTTGTTGCGGGAAGCGACCCAGAAGAAGCCCTTGGCCCGGATCACGCCCGTCCAGCTGTCCTCGAGCCGCTGCCAGAGACGCTGCGGGTGGAAAGGTCGGCGACGGGAATAGACGAAGCTCGAGATCCCGTACTCATCCTCGTCGGAAACCTCCTCCCCGCGCAGGGTCGCCAGCCAGCCCGGTGCGGAAGCGGCCTCGTCGAGGTCGAACAGACCAGTATTGAAGACCGCCCCGAGCGGGACGTCCGCGCGCGTCGAGCGGACGATCTTGGCTCGCGGATTGAGTGACGAGACGATTGCTTCGATCCTCGAGATCTGGTCGGAGGTCGCAAGATCGACCTTGTTGAGCAC
>JBBRVF010000185.1:0-3963 GCA_038247145.1 Solirubrobacterales bacterium
GCAAAGGCGCGGGCTTCTTCTTCGAAGCCGATGCGCTCGTGGAGGCTTCGAAGCGGACGGGGCGACCACCAGTTCCACGGCCCGAGCAGGGCCATCAGCGATGGGACCAGCAGGGAACGGACGACCAGGGCGTCAATCAGTACGCCGATCGCCACGCCGACTCCGATCTGCTTGATGAACAGCACTTCGGAAGTGACGAAAGCACCGATGGCGACGGCGAGCAGCACGGCTGCGGCGGTGACCACGGCACCGGTACGGGCAAGGCCCGTCGCGACCGCCTCGCGATCTTCCATGCCGGCGTCGCGGGCCTCCTTGATCCGGCCGAGCAGGAAGACGCCATAGTCGGTCGACAGGGCGAAAACGAGCGTGGCGGTGACCAGGAAGTCGGTCGGCTCGATGCCACCTTCGCTGGTATAGCCGAGCAGGCTCTCGAAGCGCCCGTCCTGGAAGATCAGGGTCAGCAGCCCCAGAGCGGAGCCTACGGTGAGGGCATTCATGATCAGTGCCTTGATCGGCAGCACCACCGAGCCGGTCATCAGCCAGAGAACCACGAAGGTGAGCCCCGCGAGCAGGGCGATGGCCAGCGGCATACGCTCGCCTATCCCTTCCTGCTGGTCGACGAACGACGCCGCCTCGCCTCCGACCAGCACCGGCAACGGTCCTGAATCGGCACGGATCGACTCGACCGCCTCGCGGGCCGGCTCGCCTGCGGCATCACCCTCGGCGATCGCCTCGATGCGCCAGGTATCGGAACCGAGCATCTCGGGCGGCTGGACACCGGCGATTCCGTCAGTCGCGGCGACTCGATCGGCGAGTGCCTGAACGTCCGATCCCTGATCCGGGCCGGCCTCGGCGACCAGCAGCACCGGGCTGCTGTCCTGGCCGGGGAAGTCGTTGGCCAGCGCGTCCCCGACCGTCCGGCTGCTGAGGCCCTCGGGCACGCTCTGTACATCGACCGGGGTCCAGATCGCCCTCAGCGCCGGGAAGGTGAGGGCGACCATCACGATCGCCGTGACCGCTGCGATCATGCCGGGCCGCTTCATCACCCGGCTGGCGATCCTGTACCAGCGGTCGTGGGCACCGCCTCGATCGCGGGCCTTCAGCTTCACGTTCCAGAGCGCGAAGAAGGCCGGTGCGATGGTCAGCGAAGCGACGGCCGCGACGATCGCCACAGCGGCGCCGCCGATGCCCATCGACTGGAGGAATCCGAGCGGGAAGACGATCAGAGTTGCCAGCGCCAGCGCTACCGTGGCGGCGCTGAATACGACGGTCCGGCCGGCCGTGGTCATGGTGTCCCTGATCGCCTGGACGCCAGGCCCGCTGCGTTCGAGTTCCTCCCGGTATCTGGTCAGCAGGAAGAGCGTGTAGTCGATCGCCAGGCCCAACCCGAGGCCGATCACCAGATTCAGGCTGAAGATCGACAGCTCGTAGACTTCGTTGATCCCGCGGAGCACGAGAAAGGTGCTGAAGATCGTGGTGATACCGATTATCAGCGGCATCAGCGCGGCCCGCGCACCGCGGAAGAAAATGAAGGAGAGCAGGATCAAAAGCGGGAATGCGAAGGTCTCGGCCCGGCCCAGATCCTCCGAGATCTGCTCGCCCAGCTGCTCGTTTGCGAGCAGGGCGCCGCCGACCACCAGGTCATCGCGATCGCCGAAGCGTTGGTCGAGAGCCTCGACCACGACATCGTCATCAGCGTCCGAGCTCAGGGTGGCAGCGAGGTAGGTGGAGTTGCCATCGGTCGAGGTCAGGGTCCGGGCAGCCGATCTACCGTCGGATGCGGACGCGACCGATTCGACACCGGGAATCGCGCCGAGCTCGTCGGCCAGCTGCTCGATTTCGCCAAGGGATGAAGGCGAGTCGACCGGGGCTGCGGGCGTCAGGAGGGCGATCACCTCGGGGTTCGGCTGGTTTCCGGTGGCTCGTTCGATCCGAAGCTCGGCCCGGGCGGAATCCGAGTCGGCGTCGGTGAAGCCCCCGTCGGAACTGAGCAGTCCGAAGACGGGTCCCCCGACTCCGGCAGCAAGGACGGCGAAGGCTGCGGCGATCAACAGCAAGCGCTTCGGATGGGCGAAAATTCTGTCGGCGAGTGAAGTCAGCATCTGGGGCTCCTGGGCCGGTCTCTTTTGTCCGGCGGTTGGTTTACGCCCGTCAATGTACACATGTACATGTACATCTGTCAAGTCAAGCGGTAAGGTGTTCACATGGAGGCAACAGAGAAGGAAGCCGAACGCACTCCCCGCGGGCAGGGCGAGCTGCTTCGCGAGCGCCTAATCGATGCTGCTCTGACGCTGCTCGACGAAGGTCACGAGCCGTCGGGAATCTCGATCCGCGGCGTCACCAGGCGGGCCGGGGTTTCCCCGACCGCCTTCTACCTCCACTTCGATTCGCGAGAGGAGCTGATGCGAGCCCTGGTCGAGCGTGGCTTCACCGATTTTCGCTTGATTCTGAACTCCGCATCGGCGAAGTCAGCCGATCCGTGGCAGCGCCTGATCGACGCCGGGGTCTCCTACATGGAGTTTGCCCGTCAGCAGCCGGAGCGCTACCGCCTGATCTTTACCGCCGACTGGGAGGAAGAGGGGATCCAGGAGGACCCGCATGATGAGCTTGAGGTCGCTGAAGCCGCCTTCACCGACCTTGTCGAGTTGATCGCCGCCTACTTCGGTCGCGACGAAAGAGATCAGGCGGAGCTCGACGCCCTGGCGCTCGGCATCTGGTCAGGACTGCATGG
This sequence comes from Solirubrobacterales bacterium, assembly GCA_038247145.1. Lineage (GTDB taxonomy): Bacteria > Actinomycetota > Thermoleophilia > Solirubrobacterales > 70-9 > 67-14. Next base: position 2,732 of record JBBRVF010000185.1, read on the forward strand.
CTACGTGACGCTGTGTCACGCCCAACCCGGAATGGCCGCTCTGACCGACGAGCAATACGCATCCCTGCTCGCCGGCGCCTGGCTGGGCCAGAAACACAATCAGTAGCGGCAAGGCGCCGGCCTCCGCCCGACGACCCCGGTCAGGTCAGCCTGAAATCCGCCCGAGACCTTCGGATCGGGTGCATGTCCATTTTCGGCCCGCTCGTTCGTCTATAAGGAAACAACCCTCGAAGACGAAGGAGAACCATGGAGTTCATGATGCTGATACACCAGGGATCGACACCGACGCCGGGCTCTGAGGAATGGGAACGGCTGTCGGCAGAAGAGCAGAATGCCGTTTACGCAACCTACGGCGCGCTGAACGCGACCGAAGGTTTCACCGCCGGCGTGCAGATGCAGCCCCCCGAGATGGCGACCACAGTCAGAGTCGAGAACGGAAGGACGCTGACCACCGACGGCCCCTTCGTCGCGGTCAAGGAGGCCCTCGGCGGCTACTGCTTCTTCGAGGCCGATGATCTCGACGCGGCGATCGAGCTAGCCTCACGCATCCCGGCCGCGAGTATGGGCGGCGCGATCGAAGTGCGTCCGCTGGTGGAGCGATAACGATCCTCAACCGGATCTTCCGCGAGGATTGGGCCCGTGTGCTGGCCACCCTGGTCGGCCTCCTCGGCGACTTCGACCGCGCCGAGGAGGCGACCCAGGAGGCGTTCGTGATCGCAGCCGAGCGCTGGCCGCGAGACGGTACCCCCGACAACCCGCGGGCATGGCTGGTGACCACGGCCCGGAACCGGGCGATCGACGGCCTGAGACGCGAGCAGCTCCACAGCGAGAAGGTCCGGCAACTCGAGAACGAGGCGCCGATTCCCGAGGTCGACCAGGCGATCCCCGACGAGCGGCTGGCGTTGCTGTTCGGATGTTGCCATCCGGCGCTGTCGGTCGAGGCCCAGGTCCCGCTCACGCTGAGGGCCATGGGAGGGCTTACCACCCGTGAGATAGCAGCCGCCTTCCTCGTTCCCGAAGCGACCATGGCCAAGCGGCTCACCCGGGCCAAGTCAAAGATCAGAGACTCGGGTATCCCTTTCCGGGTACCAGCGGAGGAGGAGCTGGACGGCCGGCTGGACGCGGTGCTCGCCGTCATCTACCTGATCTTCAACGAGGGCTACGGCGGCCGCTCGACGCTGAGCACCGAAGCGATAGATCTTTGCAGGGGACTGAGCGGCCTGATGCCGGAA
>JBBRVF010000186.1:0-3950 GCA_038247145.1 Solirubrobacterales bacterium
CAGCTGCGTCTTACGAAAGCGCCCCCGGCCGGGGGCGCTTTCTGTTTGGCTGAGGGGGCGAGAACACGGACCCGAACCGCTTCGCTTCGCTGTGCGGCCCGGGTTTCGAAGCCTCGCCAGGCGCTCAATCGACTGCTAGCCAAGGCAAATCGCTTCGCGGCGTCGCTCCTGTCCTCGCCAGGCGCACCCAGGAGAGCCCCGTGCACCACCCGCGTGGAGTGGACAGCCGAGACTCGCTGGGTCTGGGGTGGACGCTCGCCGGGCCGGCTTCGCCGGGGCCCTGCTCGGGTTGGGGTGGACGCTCGCCGGCCGCCTTCGGCGGAGGCTGCTCGGGTGGGGGGTGGCTGCTGTGTTTGGCGGGTGGAATACCTTGGGGGGTGTGAAGGCTCCTTTTCCGGTGATCCTTGCTTCGGCTTCTCCCCAGCGTCGGGAGATGCTGGAGCGGCTTGGGATCGAATTTGAGGTCCGGGTGTCCGGGGCTGAGGAGTTCGTTCACGGTGAGCCGAGCGAAGTGGTGCTCGCCAACGCGCTGCTGAAGGCCCGGTCGGTCGATGCTCCGGGGTCGATCGTTATCGGTTGCGATACCGACGTGGTCCTGGGGGACCGCCTGATCGGCAAGCCGGAAGACGAGATCAGGGCTCATGAGTACCTGGCCCAGCTTTCGGGTCGCGTTCACCGCGTGCTGAGCGGCCTGGCGGTGCTCGGTCCGGGCCTCGACCAGGCCCGGACCGGAGTGGTCGAGTCGCTGGTCCGGTTCCGGGAACTGAGCAACAACGAGATCCGGCGCTACCTCAAAGGCGGCGAATGGCAGGGCAGGGCCGGCGGCTACGCGATCCAGGGCCGGGGGTCTTCGCTGGTCGCCTCGATCCAAGGCGATGTCGCCAACGTGATCGGACTGCCGGTGGGCCTGCTTTTCGATCTGGCACCCGAGCTGGACCGGCCTGAAGCCGCCTGAGCCACCCGCGCCGGCCGAACCCGCCTTCCAGGACCGACCGAAGCCGCCCGTTAGAATCGTCGGTTCGGTGCTCGATCCGGCCCTGTGAGGGACGCTCGGCCGCTCGGGAGACCGGTCGGCTGACGACCATACCCAGAGCCGGATCCGGTGCAAGTACTCAAGCAACGACCCTGCCTTTAGGGCGTGACTCTACGGATAGTGAGAAAGTCGGCCGCGAGCAATTTCGAGGGCCGATCGCCCGTCGCCATTGCGGAGCGCCCGTAATGGCCCGAAGGTCCACCACCAGAAAACGAAACCCAGGTCCAATCCATGTATCGCAAGCAAGTACGCCGCCGCCGCGCCGTCCTCATCGGACTGGTCGTGCTCGGCTTCGTGCTGCTCACGATCACCTTCGGCAGCGGTGCCGGTGGCGTGGGCAGTGGCCTCGGATCGGTTTTCGGGCCCTTCGAGAAAGCCGCCGGCGGTGCCCTGAAGCCCGCCCGGGACCTGGTCAACTGGTTTGACGAGACCCTCGCTGCCCGAGGTGACAGGGAGCGCCTCGCCGGACAGCTCGAGGACGCCCGCGCCCTCGCGGTCGCCGGACAGGTGGCGATTCAGGAGAACCAGCAGCTGCGAAAGCTGGTCAAGCTGCGCCGTCGCGGCAACGTCCCGGACGCCTATACGCCGGTCACGGCGTCGGTGATCTCCAGATCGCCGACAGTCTGGTACTCGACCGTCGGCGTCGACAAGGGAACTTCGGACGGCGTCAAGCTCGACGATCCGGTGATCGACGGTGACGGTCTGGTCGGGCGGGTCAGCTCGGTCAGCCGTGGCACCTCCGTGGTCACGCTGATCACCGACAGCTCGAGCGCGGTAACTGCGAAGGTCCTGCCCAGCGGTGCCCAGGGGGTAATCGGGCCCAAGATCGGAGCCCCGGGCGAACTCGTGCTCGAGTTCCTCGACCAGACCAGGAACATCGGCCGCGGCCAGTCGGTGGTGACCTCGGGGTGGCGCGGAGAGGGACTTTCTTCGCTGTACCCGCCCAACCTTCCGATCGGCGACGTCGCGCGGGCGCCGATCGACGAGCGCGAGGCGATTCAGACCGTTGAGGTTTCGCTCTATCCGGACGTCCGCAATCTCGATCTGGTCCAGGTGCTGACCGGGGGCAGCCGCGGATGATCGTCACCAGCAAAGTCGCGGCAAGGATCGTGGGGGTCCTGCTTGTCGTGATCCTCCTGCAGAACGCCTTCTTTTCGATGGTCGAGATCTTTGGGGCATCGATCTGGATCCTGCCCGGATTGGCGGCTGTTTTCGGCCTGCTCGGCGGCAGCATGGTCGGGGCCACCGTCGGATTCACGATCGGCTTCTTTGCTGACGGACTGACCGACGGTCCGCTCGGGACGGCCTGCCTTGTCTTCATGGGGATTGGCTACGCAACGGGCCTCTACCGCGAGCGGGGAGATCAGCCGCCGACCCTGGCGGCGGCCCTGATCGCCGGCGCCGCCACACTTGTCGCCAGCCTGGCGCTCGGGCTCTTCACGACGCTGCTCGGTTTCGACGGCTACCTCAGTGCCGCGGCCCTGCCCGATCTGTTGCTCCAGACCCTCTACGGATTTGCCCTGGCCGGCCCGCTCTTTATCCTCATAAGGAGGATCCTCAGGCCCGCACTGGTTGAAGAACGCTCCAGCCGACTCCGCCGACCGACCGTTTTCGGGTCCTGACGGGTTACTGACTTAGCCAATGAGAATCGAACCCGTAGTAACCAAGCCGAAAAATCGAAGGGGCACCGCCCTGCGCGTCGCCGTGATGGGTGGAGTCGGGTTGGCCCTTTTTGCCGTGCTCTTCTTCAGGCTCTGGTCCCTTCAGGTCGTGACCGGTGACCGGTACCTTGCCGAGGCCAACGACAACCGGACCCGGGAGGTGACCGTGCGGGCGCCGCGTGGCAGGATCCTCGACCGTGACGGCAACATCCTGGTCGACAACCGGACCAGCATGGCCCTCGAGCTCGACCCCCTCCAGATCCCGAGCGACCAGGCTGAACGCCGCAAGCGGTTTGCTTCGATCGCCGACGTGCTCAACCGAGACGTGGACTGGGTTCGCAGCAAGTACCGCGACGAGCTCGAGTCCAACCCACCGGGCAGCGCGATCACTCTCCTCCGCGACGTCGACGACGACATCGTCTACTACCTCCAGGAGAACCAGGCCCGCTATCCCGAGGTCCAGATCAACCGCGTCTTCGTACGCCGATACCCGGAGGGGCTGAGGGCGGCCCACCTGCTCGGCAGCGTCGGCGAGGTTACGGCCGACGACCTGAAGGAAGAAGGCAATCAGGACCTCGAGCCGGGCGACAGCCTGGGTAGGGCGGGGATCGAGCAGACCTATGACGACATCCTGCGCGGGGAGAGCGGCCTGACCCGTATCCAGGTCGATTCGCTCGGCCGGGTAAAGGGTCAGCTGCAGTCGAGCAATCCGGACCCGGGCGACTCCCTGCGGCTGACCATAGACCCTGAGGTTCAGGCGGCCGGCGAAGCCGCCCTGAGCAGCTTCGGCCTGCCCGGCGCCTTCGTGACCATGGACGTTGACACCGGCGAGATTCTCGGCCTGGCTTCCAACCCGACGATCGATCCGGCGATCTTCACCCGTCCGCTAACGCAGGCCCAGGTCGACGGCCTCTACAGCGAGGAGAACGGCGCGCCGCTCTTCAACCGGGCGATCAGCGGCGCTTATCCGGTGGGATCGGTCTATAAACCGATCACCGCGCTCGCCGGCCTCGACGGCGGCTCGGTGACACCGTCGACCGTGATCCAGGACGGTGGCCAGGTCGAGATCTCGGACCAGATATTCACCAACGCCGGCAGTCAGCCGCATGGGCCGGTCGATCTCAGACGTGCCCTCGAAGTCTCTTCGGATGTCTACTTCTACCTTCTCGGGGCCGACCTGAACGGCACCAACAAGCTCCAGCAGTGGTCGCGCCAGTTCGGGATCGGCGAGACGACCGGCATCGACCTGCCGGGGG
>JBBRVF010000187.1:0-3919 GCA_038247145.1 Solirubrobacterales bacterium
CCCGGGCGAAGGAAGCCGGAAAGGTTATGGCGATGATCAGGGCGTAAGTCGGGCTGCAGCTGTTGAAGACAGGCCCCAGCGCCGCCCCGAGCAGGATGTCCTTTTTCATACCGGTCTCGTCGCGCGAGCGTTCCATCAGCCGGTCTGCTCCTGCCGAGATGCCGGTGGCGGTCACCAGCCGATCCCAGATCGAAGGCCAGATCAGGGTGATCCCGAACAGGACCACGATGGTGCCGGCGAATATCGACCAGACCTCGTCGGGGATACCGAGAAGGGCGGTGGTTGCCTTCAGCAGCAGCGAGAAGACGATGATCGAGACCGCGAGGCTGATCACGATGGTCAGCGGATGCCGCAGCGAGCGGCGGTCCTCGTCTTCGGCTCCGCTCAAAACGGAGCCGCCGACGATCACCGGCAGCAGCGGCAATACGCAGGGCGCTGCCGCCGTCAGAACGCCGGCCAGAAATGAAACGACCAGGAGGTCCATTCGTCAGGACCTCAGCCGGTCCGCTTCGTCACTGAAGCAGGGCCGCACTCACGTTTTCGAAGGTCGGTTCCTCGTATGCGATGTAGCTGTCGATCTTGTCGCCGTTGTCGTCGACCTTGACCACGGTGGTCTGGATCGTCACGCCGTACTCCTGCCGCAGGTCCTGATTCGAGTCGTAATCGACCTTGAAGATCGTGACCCCGTCCGGAACCCCGCTGGCCTCGATGTCGCCTTCCAGCGAGACGCACTGCGAGCACCAGTCGGCGTGGAAGAACAGAAGCTTGTCCCCGGGAGTCGACGCGACCAGCTCCGGCGAATAATCGACGTACTGGCCCGGCTGCGAGGCATTGGACGAGTTGCCGCCAGACTTGTCGCCGTCCGAAGCCTTGGCGGCGTCACCGCCCGCGGAGCTGTCGGAGCCGGCTCCGTCCCCGGTACTTTCAGCGGCAGCGGTAGCGGCCTGGTCGCTGCCCGGAGACGAAGAGTCGTCCGAGGAGCAACCGGCAATTGTCAGTCCTGCGCCAAACATCACGGCCAGCACTCCGGCAAGGGCAACTCTCTTTTTGTCCATGGAGGGATGCTAGCCCCGAGTCTTAGGCGCATCTAAACGGTAGGGCGACTCACCGAACTAGATGCACTTCGCCGCTCATCCTCCGGCCGTGCTGGCAGCTCGCGGGATCAGCCGGAGGAAGGCTTTTCGTCTTCCGGGTGGGCCTTCAGGCTGCCGGCGTGGGCGCGTGCCGTCGGGTCGCGCCGTGACTTGATGATGCTGGCGATCGTCGTCACGGTCAGTACGACCAGGATGAAGACCAGCGACGTGGTCGTCGCGATCTCGGGAATCGCGTCGCTCTGCTTGTGGCCCCAATGCAGGACGAGCTTGATGCCGATGAACCCGAGGATGATCGCGAGTCCGGTCGACAGATAGACCAACCGGTCGAGCAACCCGGTAACCAGGAAGAACAACGCCCGAAGCCCGAGCAAGGCGAAGGCATTGGCGACGAAGACGATGTAGACCTCTTCCGTCACACCGAAGATGGCGGGGATCGAGTCCAGCGCGAACAGGATGTCGGTCGTGCCGATCGCCAGCAACACGAGGAACATCGGGGTCAGCATGCGTCGCCCGTCGATCCGGGTCACGATCCTGTCCTCGACGTAGTCGTCTGTGATCGGAAGCCGCCGGCGGGCGAAGGAGACGACCACGTTGTCCTCGACTGACGGATCCTGGTTTCGGTGACGGAAGAGCTGGACCGCGGTAAACAGCAGCAGTAGCCCGAAGAGCACGAACATGAACGAGAAGGCCGAGAGCAACGCGGCACCGAGGAGGATGAAGATGACCCGGAGGATCAGGGCCATGAAGATGCCGATGATCAGGACCCGCTGGCGGTACTGAAGCGGCACCGCGAAAGAAGCGAAGATGACTACGAAGACGAACAGGTTGTCGACCGAGAGGCTCTTCTCCAGGATGTAGCCGGCGAAGTACTCCTTGCCGAAGTCCCAGCCGGCGATGAAGCCGAAGGCGACGCCGAAGGCGATTGCGAGCGCGATAAAGAAGACGGAGGTCCAGACGGCCTCGCGGAATCCGACCTCGTGTGGCCGGGTGATCGCCATGCCGAGGTCGATCAGGAAGAGCAACAGGATCGCGCACACGGTGGCGATCCAGACTGTGGTGGTTACGTCGAGCATGAGGGGATTCTCTCACTCACTGCGGATAACCGCGGGCCCAGCGGAGAGGGAGGGATTCGAACCCTCGAGAGAGCTTGCGCCCCCTACTCGCTTAGCAGGCGAGTGCCTTCAGCCACTCGGCCACCTCTCCGGGAGGCCGGATTCTAGGGACTCGACGGATGTGCCGGTTATTGTGCGGAGCCGGATGGCCAGTACCGAGACCGCTCCCGCGAGCGTCCCCGAACGCACACACGCCTGGTACGAGGGGATCTTCGCCGAGGTTGAAGGGCCGTTTGCTTTCGTTGACCTCGAAGCGATGTGGTCCAATGCCGACGCGATGCTCGTCCGCAGCGGGGAGACGCCGATCCGCCTGGCGACCAAGTCGATCCGCGCTCGGGCCCTGTTCGAAAAGATCCTCGACCGCGACGAGCGCTTCCGGGGCATCATGACCTTCACCCTGCCGGAGACCAACTGGCTGGCTGCTGAAGGCTACGAAGACCTGCTCCTGGCCTATCCGACCACCGACCTCGAGGCGCTCGCCCGGCATGCGCTCCACGCCGCGGCCCGGCCCGAAGGCGCACCGATACTCACCGTCGACTGCGTCGAACACCTCGACCTGATCGAGTCGGTACTCGGCAGCCAGGCCGGCGCGGTTCGCCTCAGCATGGAACTCGACGCCGGCTGGCACGGTCTCAGGGGTCGAGTTCAGGCGGGAGCGAAGCGATCGCCAATCCGCACGCCCGAGCAGGGGGTCGCCCTGGCCGAGGAGATCGGCCGCCGCGAGAAGCTGGAACTGGTCGCGGTCATGGCCTACGAAGGCCAGATCTCCGGGGTCGGAGACCAGCCGCCCGGCAAACCGCTGCGCTCCCGCATGATCAGGTGGATGCAGAAGAACTCGATCGAGGAGATTTCCGAGCGCCGGACCGAGTTTGTGCGCAGGGTCAAAGAGGTCGCCCCGATCGAGATCGTCAACGGCGGCGGGACCGGCTCGCTTGAGTTGACCTCAGCCGAGTCCGAAGTGACCGAGGTCGCCGCCGGCTCGGGCTTTTACGCCCCGCATCAGTTCGACCACTACTCCCGGTTCTCGTTGGCCCCGGCCGCCGGCTTCGCGATCCCGGTGGTGCGCCGACCAGGACCAGGAGTGGTCACGGCGCTCGGCGGCGGCTACCTCTCTTCCGGCGCCCCTGGTCCGGCCCGCATGCCGGTGCCCTGGCTGCCCGAAGGCCTGACCCTCGACAAGCAAGAGGGTGCCGGTGAGGTACAGACCCCGCTGCTCGGCCCCGCCGCTGACCAGCTCTCGCTGGGCGACAACGTCTACATGCGCCACAGCAAGGCCGGTGAACTCTGCGAGCGATTCGATTCGCTCTACCTGATCGAAGGTGGAGAAATCGTCGACCAGGTGCCCACCTACCGCGGCGAGGGCCAGACCTTCCTCTAGGCCGCTGACTATTCGCCGAGGACGGTCTTGACGTATTCGTTGGTGAAGGTGCGCTCTGGGTCAAGGCGATCGCGGATCGCGGCGAACTTCTCCCACTCGGGGTAGCGCGGCGCCAGAGTTTCGGCGGTCTGAAAGTGGTGCTTGCCCCAATGAGGCCGGCCGCCATAGGAGTCGAAGATCTTCTCGATCCCCCGAAAGTACGGTTGCCATTCCAGCGTCGAGTGCTGATGGACGGCGATGTAGGTCGAGTCACGGCCGGAGACGGGTCCGATCAGGCTGTCGTCGGCCGGCACCACCCGGCACTCGATCGGCATCGCAAGAGGCATGCGCTGCTC
>JBBRVF010000188.1:0-3914 GCA_038247145.1 Solirubrobacterales bacterium
AAGCACGGAGTTCAGCCAGGAAAGCCTGCGGCGCAAGTATGCGGACGCCGCCATATTCTCCGATCGGTAGGAGATGTCTGCGATCCCCGGATACGAGCACCCCGACCCCGGCCGCTACGGCGCAATCGAGGATTAGATCGTCATCCGGATCTCCGGTGAGCGGTTCAGGTGCCTGGCTTGAGGATGTCTGGAAATCCGATGCCACATCGTGGAGTAGGGACAGGGTTTCTTTGAGCCGCTTCGCGTCGAAGTCGAGCTTGTCCACGAGAATTCGGGCGAGCTCGATCATTGTCGGCTCGAGCAGGACCAGATCCAGGTTGCCGTCGACGGCCTCTTCGATGACCCGGCTCGGTGGACCCCCCGCGATGAAGGCAGACACCAGGACGTTGGTGTCGCAGGCAATGCGGAAGCTCAGCGTCGCCCCGCCCGGAGATCGTCGACCAGCTTCTCGATGTCCTCGGGACCGATTCCCGCGGCCTCGGCGCGGTTCTGGCCGAATCTCTGAAGGGTGGCGAACCGCTCCAGCCTGATTTGGCGCCTGAGGGCATCCCGGACCAGCTCGGACTTGGTCCGACCCGAGGCTTCGGCCAGGGATTCGATCTCGTCAGCGAGATCGTCAGGGACTGAAACAGAAAGCAGGCGGCTCATATGAAGACATCATATCGCATCGGCAGGAGCTTTTCGATGGTCGGGTCAACTCTTCGTAGGGTCAGATGACCTGCCGTTTACGAAACCGAGGTCCACAGGTTCGAATCCTGTCGGGCGCGCTCAGGCAAGCCGAGAGCTTTTGGTCACAGGACCTCCTGCCGGGAAAAATGGAGCCGGGTTCAGGGGCGGCGACGCTTCAGCGAACCGCTGTTGGCGCGCACGAGCAGTGGGATCGCTGCGATGGCGGCGGCGAATCCCGGCAGCAGCAGCCAGAGCCCGCGCAGGCCGTCGCCCGGGGTTCCCGCCTCGACCAGGAAGGGGGCCTCCTTTTCGAGGCGGCCCTGGACCGAACGCGGGCCGTAGGGGAATCGTTCGCAGCTGACCATGGTCCGGCCCGTGGCGATGGCTTCACCAACCGTCGCCTGACTTTCGATCTCCAGAGAGGAACCCTGGCGGTTGCCCCGGATGGTCTGGGTATCTTCGCCGGCGGACGACAGTTGGCAGATCGTGCCGGCCACCTCGGTGTCGGCCACTACCTCGTTGTTGTCGACTTCAACCCAGATCGTGACCTTGCCGGAATGATCGAAGGTCTCCACCGTTGGCGAGGCTCCGAGTGCGGCCGCTGTTCCCCGGACCAGTGTCCGTGAGTCGCTGGGTCCGGTCTCGGTGGCCAGCTGATAGGTCCCGAATCCGGTTGCGAGCAGACCGCCGGCCAGCAGCAGGACCCCGAGCGTCAACAACAGCGGGCTACGGCGTCGATCGAAAGTGGAACCGGTATGCCCGACCGCATCCCCGGCCAGCTCGATGTCAGGGTCGACCATCAGCCGGTCGGTGGCCAGCAGTAGCGGGGGTGATCCTCGATGTTCTCGGTGGTCGGTTCCATACTGAAAAATTCGTATATGTCGCCGGCCCGATCAATCGATTTCATCAGCTTCCCGGCTGGCTTCGGCACGGGTTCCATGATGCCGAGGGTGCGGCGCAGCTCGGCCTTCAGCTCGGTCCTCATCCACTGCTCGAAGCGCTCCCGACCGGCTTCGTAGGCCGGACTGTCCTGATAGGCGATGACAACATGGTGGCCACCAGCCATTCTTTTGCGGGCCTTGCCGTCGGCGCAGGGCAGGTCCGGACCGCCACCTGTCCGGCGCACACCCCATTTCATGCTGGTCCGGCCCATCAGGTCGAAATAGCGGTCATGGGTTGCCTGGACCGACCAGCAGTCGGTCGGAGAGAGTCCGACGATCTCGATGTATGAGCGGATCAGCTCCTGTGGAGTAACCGGCAGATAAGGGAACGGCGACGGCATCGGGGCCCGCTGCTGGCGTACCGGATGAATCGCACAGGCGATCTGGTCCCAGTGGAGCACGTCGACCACGGTACCCCGCGGAACCCCGTGCGAAAGGATATGCGGTGCCCCGCTCCTGGCATCGTCGAGCATCGCCTGTTCGGCCGCGTCGCCGGCAAACGCGACCAATCCGGTGGCCCGGATCAGGACCCGGTTCTTGTCACTGGAGTCGGGACCGCCGGTCGTACTGGTTGAGAGGATCCGCGCCACGCCCAGGGTCTGCTTTGGCGAGAAGCCGGCCCGCATCAAAAGGTCGATGCCGACCTGCTCGTCGAGCGGCGAAGGCTCGCCGGGTGCCCTGCGGATGAAAACTTCGTCGGCTGCGATCACCTGATGGGCCGGATGCCCAGCCGGTGAAGGGTCGGCCTTGGACGCGTGAACGATGTCCCACTCGACGATCCCGTTCTTCTCGCCGAAGAGCTTGCCGGGGCTGATCAGATCGGGAACCCGGTAGATCCCGTAGACAAGATCCGGGCGCGCCGCCAGACCGCTGGACCCGAGGTAGTCGGCGACCTCCTCGACCTGGCTGCGGCTACCAGTCGCGATCCGGGTGAACCTGACCGTTGAGCGATCGCGGGCCAGATACGGCTCCCTGGCCCGGTTCCGCTCGGCTCTCTCGGCCAGCATCTGCGCTTCCCAGGCGCCCGGATCTTCGATCGTGTCTTTCAGCTTCGGGAACTTCGTGATCCCGGCCAGGGCCTCGCCGGCCGGGCCCTGCATGACGGACGCGGTCAGTCGAGGGTCGCCGAGCTTTTCGCTCGGATCGGCATTCGGGTTTGCTGCGAACGCTTCCTGCGCCTTTTTGGTCTGTTCTTCCCAGAGCTCATACCGCTCGCGCTCGGCCGGGGTGAGTTTGGCCAGTTCGCGCTGGTGTTCCCTCTCATTTAATTCGTCGAGCTTTCCGAACGCTTTCTCGGCGTAGTCGCGCCACCCCATTGGTTGAGTCTACCCCCGAGGTGCGGAACTCCATCCGGTTCAGACCGGTCTACGAAACCGAAGGTCACTGGTTCGAATCCAGTCGGGCGCATCCAGCAAATGCGGTGGATTCCGCTCAACGGTGAGGAGTTCTCCGGCGAAGCCGAACCTGCCTCAATCGGGCGGGATTCGCGTTTCGCTCTCCCAAGCCATACGGGACAATCGCTCAAAGAAGCCCACGGAAGAGCTGGCGAAGGATTCCAGAAACCCGAGTCAACTCTTCTGGGGGAGGATCACTCCGTCTGGTTTATCCGATGTCGGTGGAAACATGCGCAGCTCGCGAATTGGCCCGTGGTGATCTCACAATCTGAAGGTCGCAGGTTCGAATCGTGTCGGGTATTCGATCTCGGTACCACGGCTTGGTGAGGCGGTCTCCGGGGCGATGTCGGCGACGATCAGCGCGAGATCGCCTAGAATCGTCGTCTCTAATCGTCCCGACGTCCCGGGGACGAGGGGACAGCATGGGACGGACATGAACCGTCTTTTTGAAGGCGATTCAGGGGCAAACCGCTCGGGTGTCCCGGGCAGGTTGCTATGTTTGGAACGAAAGCAGAGGTGAAGGTCCTTCGCACAGATTCGTTGTAGGGAAAGGGAATCATCAAAATCCACCGCAGTCTCATCTCCCGCTCGGGCCTTTTGGCCCTGCCCGTCCTTCTGGCCGCTTTCGCGGTGTCCACCCAGACCGCTTCCGCGGCGCCGCTGTTCAACGCCAAGACCGATTTCCCCACCGGCGCGTACCCCGTCTCGGTAACCAGCAACGACTTCAACGGTGACGGCAGTCTCGACCTGGCGGTGGCCAACCTCATCTCCGACCCCGTCTCGGTCCTGCTTGGAAATGGCAGCGGAGGCTTTGGCACAAAGACCGACATCACAACCGCGGCGTCCCCCGACTCGGTGTCGAGCAACGAGTTCAACGGGGAGGGCCGTCCCGCCCTGGCGGTGGCCCCCG
>JBBRVF010000189.1:0-3907 GCA_038247145.1 Solirubrobacterales bacterium
TCAGTCATAGCGAATCGAACGGGAAGCTATCGGGTTATCACCGGAGACCCGCAAGCCACTAGCCCCGTTGGTAGAGTTGCCTCGACGGCAGTTCAAGGGGGGTTCCGAGGCTTGGAGTCTCGTGTTGACGTCCACGATTGAAAGGCAAGTCCGGAATTGAGTCAGGACCGACCCGAACGAGCAGGAACACCTTCACCCCGCTTCGCGGTGGGAAAGTCAGACACCAGCCCTCCCGCTGAAGCGCCGGTGCCGCCACATCACTACGAGCAGGTCCGCTTCCCTGACGACCGCCGCGGTCGTCCCGAAGCACCCACGGGGGCGAGCCCCGGACCGAACGATGTCGTCAGTCGCCTGAGCGACGGAAACTCGCGAAGCCGCCGGATGCTGGTTGCGAGCGATCTGACCGCGATCGTCATCGCTTTCTCGGTCGGCCTGCTTGTATCTGGAGGCATGGGTCTTTCCGCCGACCGGGACGGCCTGCTGATCGTGCTCGTTCAGATCCTGCCGCTCTGGGTGCTGGGTGCCTACGCGGCCAACCTGTACCACGACTTCGAGCAGAGGATAGACCGCAATTTCGTCGACGAGTCGGGCCGTCTCATCGTGATCTCGATGGCCTGGTCCTGGCTTTTCGTGATGCTGCTGACTTTTTGGACAACCGGTGTCGACCTCATTGCCACTTCATTCTTCGTCTGGGCTTTCGCCGTGCCGCTGCTGATCGCCGGACGGGCCGCGGTGCGCTCCTACGTTTCCCACCAGCCCTGGAACCTTCAGTCGGTGGCGCTGATAGGTGACGAAGCTGGGCTGATCTCCCTGAGGAACCGGATCGCGCGCCATCCGGAGTGGCAGATCGACGTCAAGCTCGAGATCGTCGCCTCCAGCACGGCCGAAAGTGAGGCTGGAGGGGATGCATCTGGCGCTCCCGGTCCGAGGTTCCTGGCCCTGAACACAGGAAGTGACGATCTGCTCGACGGGCCGGGGCTCTTCCGGCTCGTTGCTTCGACCGGGGTGGTCAGGACGATGCTGGTCGGCGGAGTCGGGGTTTTTGGGGGTTTTTCCATCAAGACCGAGCTGATCCAGAGGCTCCACGATGCCGGGGTAGGGGTTGATGTCGTCTCGGGCGGCCCGGAGAATCTTTACTCGGCTGCGCTGCTGCAGGACATCGAAGGACTGCCCCTGGTCAGCCTCAGGCCGACGAGCCAGCGCCCGTTCTCGCTCAGAATCAAACGGGTCTTCGACCTGGTGGTGTCGATGCTCAGCATTACCGTCGTTTCGCCGCTGCTGGTCTGGTCCGCCCTGCGGATCAGGTTCGAGTCTGGCGGCCCTGTGATCTTCCGCCAGACCCGGGTCGGACTGGACGGTGAGGAGTTCGAGATTTACAAATTTCGAACGATGGTCGACGGGGCCCACGGCATGCGGCCAGAGCTTCGCCTGGCGACGATTGACTCGGGCAACGACGACGTGCTGTTCAAGCTCGAAGATGACCCGCGCATCACCCCCGTCGGCAGGACGCTCCGGCGCTGGTCCCTGGATGAGCTCCCCCAGCTCTTCAACGTGATCAAGGGGGAGATGAGCATGGTCGGACCGCGACCGCTGGTACCCGAAGAAGCGGTCGAGGCCGGAGCCCTGTTCGATGCGCGGGCGAGTGTCAGGCCGGGAATAGCCGGTCCGTGGCAGGCCCTCGGCCGAAGCTCAATCCCCTTCGAAGACATGGTCAAGCTCGACTACACCTATGCGATGGGCAGGTCCCTCACCATGGACGTCTACCTGCTGATCCGCACCCTCGCCGCCGTGCTGCGCCGAAACGGCGCCCACTGATCTTCCGGCCCGGCTCCGATTCGGCTATCGTTCTCCGTCTGCCATAGACCGCTGGTCGGGCGATAGTCCGTAAAGCCAGGGTAGGTGGAGCCGAAGGAGACCTCCTTCCGCCCGCCTGCGAGCGGGTTTTTTTAATGTCCGCGCGGTCGCCATCCACTTGAGAAAAGCCAGGCAACAGATATGAACCGAGACGAAAAAGCAGCAGTAATCGAAGAGATCGGCGCGGAGATCAAAGCTTCCGAAGCGATCTTCGCGATCGACTACCGCGGCATCTCGGTGGCCCAGGCCGCCGAGCTTCGCAACGGACTCCGCGACGCCGACGCCTCCTTCAAGGTGGTCAAGAACCGCCTGACCAAGATCGCCGCCGAAAATGCCGGTGTGACCGGACTCGACGGCGTTCTCGAAGGGCCGACCGCACTCACCTTCGTCAAGGGCGACACCGCCCAGGCGGCGAAGGCGATCACCTCCTTCAACAAGGTCCACAACGTCCTGAATTACAAGGGCGGGTACATGGGGGAGACGCTGCTCGACGAGGAGCGCTTCACCGCGATCTCGAAGCTGCCTTCGCGCGACACCCTGAACGCCCAGCTCGCCGGCCTCGTCGCCAGCCCGATCGTCACCCTGACCAGGGGACTCGGATCGATGATTTCCGGCCTCGCACAGCAGCTTCAGCAGGTGGCCGAGCAGGGTCTGGTCGGCGGCAGCGCCCCGGCCGAGGCTCCGACAGCAGAAGAGGCTCCCGCCGAAGAGGCACCGGCCGCCGAAGAGGCACCGGCCGCCGAAGAGGCACCGGCCACCGAAGAGGCTCCCGCCGAGGAGGCACCTGAGACGGAAGCCGAGGCTCCGGCCGAAGAGGCTGAAGCAGCCGCCGAAGAGGCACCCGCCGAGGAAGCCGCAGGCGAAGAGGCTACCGCCGACGAGGCTGAGGCCGAGGCTGAGGCTCCGGACGCCGATGAGGGCGATTCGGACGAGTAGACCGCCGCGCAGATTTTTCAGCAGACCAACTTGAACCAGTAAGAACAGGAGCAGCAAATGGCATCGACAACAGAAGAATGGATTGAAGAACTCAAGGGCATCTCGGTACTCGATCTTTCCGAGCGCATCAAGGCGCTCGAAGAGGAGTTCGGCGTATCGGCCACGGCAGTAGCCGCGGCAGCCCCGGCAGCCGGAGGCGGCGACTCCGACGGAGGCGGCGACGATGACGCCAGCTCGACCGTAGACGTCGTGCTGACCGCGGTCGGCGAGAAGAAGGTCCCGGTCATCAAGGTCGTGCGTGCCGCGACCGGGCTCGGCCTCAAGGAAGCCAAGGCCCTGGTCGACGAGGCCCCGAAGCCGGTCAAGGAAGGCGTCGACAAGGACGAGGGCGAGAAGCTCAAGGCCGAACTCGAAGAGGCCGGCGCCACCGTCGAACTCAAGTAGTCAAGGCACCTGAAACCGGGATGCGGCGGCGATCCGCCGCGTCCCGGGGTTTCACTTCGCACGGCCTCGATCGCGCCGCAATCGGACTGTGCTATTTTTTATCGTTGCGCGAAGTTGCGCTCGGTTTTACCCGCTTTCGCGCCCATTCACGTGAATCTCTGACCCTTTGAGGAGTTGCCAACCTTGGCACGTCCGATTGATGCCCCGTTTGCCCGCCGGAGTTTTTCCCGACTCGAAACCCCTCTAGAAGCGCCCCATCTGATCGACATTCAGCGACGCTCGTTTGAGGATCTCACCGATCCGAAGACAGGCATGTTGCGTGAGACGATCGATGACATCTCGCCGATCGAGGACTACACGGGAAATCTCGCCATCGTTTTTGGCGCTTTCGAGTTCGACGATCCCGGACATACGCTCGAAGAGTGCCGTGAGCGCGATCTGACTTACTCGCGTCCGCTCAACGTCACCGTCTCCTTCCAGAACCGTGAGACCGGAGAGATCCGCGAGCAGACCGTCTTCATGGGCGACTTCCCGTGGATGACCAACCGTGGCACCTTCGTGATCAACGGCACCGAGCGTGTCGTGGTGTCGCAGCTGGTCCGCTCGCCCGGCGCCTACTTCGAGCGTGTGCGCGACAAGACGTCCGACAAGGACGTCTTCACCGCCAAGCTCA
>JBBRVF010000190.1:0-3891 GCA_038247145.1 Solirubrobacterales bacterium
GATCACACGCGCGCCCTGCGAGCGAACCGTGGCCGCCTCGAGCGAGACCCGCGCCCTTGAGAGGTGGGCAACCACCTGCTTCCGCCGACTGCGCCCGTCGCTCTTGTATCCCGACGGGTACAGACAGAGCACCTTCGAACCGGCCGAGGCCGTAACCGCGTCGAGGTTGACCGGACTCCAGACGCCACCGTCGACGATCGGGCCCAGGTCGCTTTCGATCGGGCGGAAGACTCCGGGAATGGCGCAGGATGCCCGCACGGCCTGGCTGACCGAAAGGCCGTGGTGATCCTCGCCGGAAATCACCACCCTTCTGCCGCGGTCCAGATCCACGCCTACCAGGCTGAGTCGGGGGTCCCAGTCGGGCATCAGCCCTTCGATGGTGTGGCCGAGACGCGAGAGCTCCTCGCCGCCCGCAGGCAGGGCCTTCAGGACTGTGCGCCTGGCCAGCCGCCCGACCGGCCCAGCCGCCCGGAAAAGGCGGGCCGCCGGAGACGACAGCCGCCCCGAGCCGATTTCAGGGTAGGTGCCTTCCGGCTGCGGCGACTCGGCCGGCCTCGCATCTGTGACCTCGCCTGAAACGGAGAAGCGGCGTTCGATGTAGTCGCGCATGTCCTCGCCCGCCGCCAGTCTGGTCGCCACGATCGACCCGGCCGAGGTTCCGACAAAAAGGTCGGCCAGCCGAAGATCGGGGCCACCGGCGTCGAGCAGACCGGCGATCAGGCCGCTCATCCAGGTATCGCCCAGCACGCCGCCGCTGCCGAGCACAACGTGATCCGGTGTCAAGACGCAGTCAAGCCCCTGAGCACGGAGCGGCCTGAATGATCCGGACTGCCGTTCTCAGGCTCGATCGATACGTCGAAGTAGCGGTACTGCTCGGGGTTTACCGGGAGCGGCACCTCGACCTGCGAGTTGCCACCTGCCGGGACGCGGAAAGAGCCCAGGGAAACGATCTCGTCACCGTCGCCCAGCAGCCAGAGTTCGTAATACTCGCGCTCGCCGGTCTGCTCGAGTCCGGAAACGTCGAGCGTGACCTGATCGCCGGCGTCGCCGGTGAGCAGTACTTCACCAGAGGCGCCGTCTGGCACCTCGTTTCCGATCCGGTCCAGGGCCAGTGTCTGGACGGGCTCGCCGGACGTAGAGCCGTCGCCACCAAGTTGGGTGCCGACACCGATGCCGACGGCGAGGATCAGCAACCCCGAGAATGCCACGGCGGCAGCTCGCGGCCAGGCGAAGCCGAATCGTTCGCCGAGGCTTCGGCGGGGGCTCTTCGACGACGATCGCTCGGCTTCGACGGGGCTTTCTGCAAGGCTGCCGTCGGTGTCGGCGGCGACGATGGCAGCTATGTCAAGGGGCGGCGGCTCGATCGGCTCCCAGGAGCCGGCCGGCCGGCCTTCGAGTCTGGTGACCACCGGTCGCAGCCGGTCGACCTCGGCCATCAGGTCCGGGTCGTCAAGCAGGTCGGCCTCGAAGCGCTCCAGCTGGTCGGCAGGAAGTTCGCCGAGCAGGTATTCGACGACACTTCGGTGCATCTCGGACTTCATGCTTCCACCTCCATCTGGGTGCGCAGGCGCTCGAGGCCACTGACCATTCTCGATTTTACGGTGCCCAGGGGGATGCCGGTCTTCTCGGAGATCTCGGACTGGCTCAGTTCGGCGTGGAATCGGTACCGGAGAAGCTCGGCCTCGTCGGCCGGGAGCTGGTCGATCAGCTGGCTGAAGTGCCAGTCGTCAACCGCCCGGTCAATTTCGGAACGACCGGCTGCTTCGGAATCCGCCAGCTCGACCGCGGATGAAGGATCGTGGGGTTCCGGCACCCGGCGTCGAACGTGGTCGAGTGCGCGGCTGCGGGCGATGGTCATGATCCAGGTGAGCATGCTGCCCCTGCGCGCATCGAAGTTGGAGGCCTTCTGCCAGACCTCGAGGAAAACCTGCTGCTGCACGTCTTCGGCGGCCGCGCGGTCGTCGGTGAACCTGACCAGGAAAGCGAAGACGGGGCGCGAGAAAAGCTCGTAGACGTCCCCGAGTGCGAGTTCATCGCGCTCTCTCAGCCTGTCGGCGAGGACCTGCTCGTCGGGTTCTGCCTTTTTCGTAAGCAACGTTCCCAGGTAGTCAATCACGCCCGCGGAAGAAGGACGAACGGGGGATGACCGAGCCACTGAATTCATGCTGATCGCCGAATTCACCTCGGTCATCCCCCGATCGCCTAGCTGCTGGGCAGCAGGACGCCGTCGATCACGTGGACCGTGCCGTTCGACGTTTCGATGTCGGGCTGGACGACCTGTGCGTCGCCGACCATGACCTTGTCACCGTTGATCGTGACTTCGAGCTTTTCGCCCTGGACCGTCTCGACCATCTGACCGTCGGAGAGGTCGGAAGACTTTACGTCACCGGCCACCACGTGGTAGGTCAGGATATTGGCGAGTTCGTCCCGGTTCGCCGGCTTCAGCAGCCTATTGAGCTCTGCCGGAGGGAGCGCCGAGAAGGCGTCGTTGGTCGGCGCGAACACAGTGAACGGGCCTTCTCCCTGCAGCGTCTCGGCCAGTTCGGCCGCGACTACGGCGTCGACCAGGGTGGCCAGGTCGGGAGTCGCCTGAGCGGTCTCGACGATGTCAAGGCTGGCGCTTTCTTCCGCCGGGGCTTCCTCGACCTGCTCGGTGGTAGTGCTGTCGCTGCTGTCGTCGTCGCTGCATGCGGCGACTCCAAAAGCCAGGGCCGGGATACAGAGGCCCAGTAGAAGTGCTTTCTTGATGTCCATGATTCCTTTCTCCTTCGTTTGACTTGTTGTCGTTTGCTGCGGTATTCGTTGCTGTTGTCGGGGAAAAAGTCGGGTGCTTCGAGGTGGCCGAGCGGCGGACGGCCCCCGGGGGAGGACCGTCCGCCTCAGCATGTCCGTGCTACTTGGCGACCGCGTTGATCGTGGCCGTACCGAGGACGAAGCCCTCGGGGATGGGGGCACCGAAGGCGGCGCTGAGCGCGCCCGCCGCGGCAGCGGTGAGGCTGCCCGAAGCGTTGCCAAGGGTGATGTTCAGGGGGTCTACGTCAACCGTGAGGCCTGACAGGTCGAGGTTCAGGATCGAAACCCTGTCCCCTCCGTTCAGCACCGCGGTCAGGTCGGGGTCGGCATCCACGTTGATCGTGAAGTCCGTGAGCTCAACCACCGTCGCACCCTGTGTCAGTGAGATACCACCGCTGTGTCTGATCGAGCCGGCGAACGTGCTCGTATCGGCCCGTCCACCGGTGATCGGGAACGAGACCTCGCCACCCGGCAGGGCCGATGCGGGATCGATCGGAGCCAGAGCCACGCCGAGGGCGCCAAGCGCTCCCGCCGCGACCGGATCAAGGGTCAGGTCGGTGCTGCCTTCAGCGGCCAGGCCGACTGAAGACGGCTGAGTCTTGACCACAGCGTGGCCCAGTCGCAGGCCCTTCTTGAACAGCTTGACCTTGAACGTCTGATTCAGAGCCTTGGCGGCAGTACCGGTCAGGGAGAGTCCGACCCTGCGAACGGTTATTCCGAAGCCATTCCGGCTGATCTTCGCCTTCGTGAGATCGACTGAAAGCAGGCGAACAGTCGCGTTGCCGACTTCGGCGAGAACGACGTTACCTTTGCCGGTCTTGACCGTGAAGTTTCTGACGACGAGCTTGCGCTTGCCGGACTTGAACTTCAGCCCACCTGAATGACGAATGTTGCCGACCGCGGTCGTCGGGTTCAGCGTGCCACCGTTGACGGGGAATACGACCGAGCCCTTCTTTACCTCGGCCGGCTTCACCGGGGTGACTTTGATCTTGTTCTTTTCCAGAACTTTCGCCGGGCTCTTGTCGATCGTCAGAGCGGTCGTACCGCTTGTGATCGGGTTGGCCGAAGCGCCGGCCGAGAAGACGAGCGCTACTGCGA
>JBBRVF010000191.1:0-3854 GCA_038247145.1 Solirubrobacterales bacterium
AAAACGCAGCTGCCCCGCCGAGGGGCAGCAGCCCTAGTTCAAGCGCTCTACCAGGGTGGCCTCGCCTTGACCCCCGGCAACGCACATGGTCTCGATGCCGAACTGGTGGTCATCGGTTTCCATGACGTTGAGCAGCGTGCCCATGATGCGGGCGCCGGTCATGCCGAAGGGGTGGCCGAGGGCGATCGCGCCGCCGTGGGTGTTGAGCTTGTCCATCGGGATGCCGACTTCTTCCGAGATCGGGATCACCTGAGCGGCGAATGCTTCGTTGAGCTCGACGGTGTCAATGTCGCCGATCGCCATTCCGGCCCGGTCGAGCAGCTTCTTGACCGCGCGGATCGGAGCGACACCCATCAGCTCCGGCTCGTTGCCGGCGGTTGCCGAGGTGAGGATGCGGGCCCGGGGGGCCAGGCCGAGCTCCCTGGCCTTGGTATCGCTCATGACCAGGACGGCAGCCGCGCCGTCGTTCAGCGGGCAGGAGTTGCCGGCGGTGACGCCGCCTCCGCCGAATGCCTCGGGCAGCGAGCCGAGCTTCTCACGCATGTCGCCACCGTCGGCCCGGGGACCGTCGTCCTTCGAGACCACGGTGCCGTCGGGCAAGGTGACCGGCACGATCTCGCGATCGAAGAAGCCGTCCTCCTGGGACTTGACCGCGAGGTGCTGGGAACGCAGGGCGAAGTCGTCCATCGCTTCGCGACTGACGCCGTACTTCTCGGCGACGTTGACCGCGGTGATGCCCATGTCGATGTAGGCGTTCGGCTGGCCGTCGTTGCCGATCAGGTACTCGCTCTGATCTTCCTGGCCCGCGGCACGGGATCCGGCGATTTCGGAGCGCTCGTTGAAGGAGCTGACGAACTCGACGCCCGCGGCGATGTAGATGTCTCCCTCGCCGTTCTTGACCGCGTTGGAGGCGTGGCGGATCGCGTCGAGGCTAGAGGCGCAGTAGCGCGAAATGGTCACGCCGGTCGTCGCCTCGGTCAGCTTGTCCGAGAGCAGGACGAGGATGCGGGCGAGGTTGTAGGCCTGCTTGCCCTGGGGCATGCCGACTCCACAGAAGACTTCCTCTACAGCCGCGGGATCGACTCCCGGGTTGCGCTCGAGGAGCTGGTCGATGGTCCAGGCGCCGATGTCGTCGGGGCGAAGCTGGGAAAGCGAGCCCTTGAAGGCGCGGCCGATCGGGGTGCGGACGGTGTCCACGATCACTGCTTCAGGCATTCGGAGGTTCTCCTTGGTCGATTTCGGCCGGGTAAGTGGCCCGGGCCGATTCTTGTAACAGGGAAAGTTAGTGAACTCGGCCCCTGCGGGCCGGGTAGATTGCCTGCGATGAGCAATCCTCCGCGCCCAGGCGGGACAAACCCGCCACCGCCCGGGACCAATCCCCCGCCGACCACTTCCCCCGGTACCGGTGCCCGGAAACGGGTGCCGGTTGGTGGTGCTCCTCGGCCGCAGGCGGATCTCGCGACCCGCCTCGACGGCCAGCGCGGCTGGCTGAACGAACTCGACCGCTCCCTGAGGAAACGCTCGATCATCGCTCTGGTGCTGACCTGCCTGGCCGTCGGCGTCGGTGCCGCGGCGATCTACATTTCGGTCACCAAGAACAGTGACTCCGACCGGATCAGCGCGCTGGAGACCCGAATCGAGGCCCTCGAGGCAGCCGGGGCCGCCTCCGGCATCGCGCCCTCGACCGCTTTACCGGAGACAGGGACCACCACGCCGGAGACGATCTTGCCGGAGACCGGAGTAACCGGCACCACGGACGACACGGGCGGTGTGATCCCGCTGCCGACTACGCCGGCAGAGTGATGGACGGGGCCAACCCCAGCCCTGCCAATACCGTCAGCTTCAGGGAGGGTCCGGATCCCCGGGTGAGGCTGCTGACCATCGAGCGTCCGCGGCAGATGAACGCCATAGGTGCGACCGAAGCGGCCGGTCTGACCCGGGCGCTCAGCGAGTTTCGCGACGACGACTCGGCACACGTGCTGGTAATGACCGGAGCCGGCTCGGAAGCCTTCTGCGCCGGAGCCGATCTCGGGGCGGTTGCCGCGATGTTCTCGCCCGAGGTCGAGGCAGAGCCGCTGTTCGAGGTCGACCCCGAGAGGCCGGGCTCGCCGGCCGAAGGAAACATCGGGCCCACCAGATGGACCGGCATCCACAAGCCGATCATCGCCGCCGTCAACGGCGCGGCCTATGCGGGTGGGCTCGAGTGGGCCTGCTTTGCACATATTCGTATCGCCGATCGCCATGCCTCCTTCGGCGTCACCTGCCGGCGCTGGAACGTTGGCCTTGGCGACGGCGGCACTCAGCGCCTGCCGCGGCTGATCGGACTGGGCCCGGCGCTCGAGTTGATCATCACCGGACGGGTCATCGGCGCCGCCGAGGCCGAGCGGATCGGACTGGTAAACGAGGTCACCCCCAGCGGCCACTGCGTGGAGCGGGCGCTCGAGCTGGCGGGACAGATCGCTGCCCTGCCCCAGCCTGCCCTGAGAACCGATCTCGAAGCGACGATGCGAGGTTTCGGGCGACCACTGGAAGAGGGTCTGGCCGTCGAGGCCGAATGCTTCGACCGGCTTCTCCCCGAACCGGAGCTGCGGGAGGGCGCACGGCGATTCATGCGCCGCGACCACCCGGACCGGGTTGCCGGGGCGGCACCTCTCCACCTGCCCGGCAAGGCCTACGCCTTCGCAGAGAAGGCCCATCGCGGCAGACTCGACCCCTACGGGCTCGGCGACTTCATCGATCATCCGGTGGCTGTCGCCGAACTGGTCAGCGGCTTCGGCGATCCGGTGATCGAGGCGGCCGCCTACCTTCACGACACGATCGAGGAGACCGATGTCACGCCGGCGATGCTCGAGGCGGAGTTCGGGAGGGAAATGCTCGACCTGGTCATGGCTTTGAGCCAGGACCCCGAAATAGAGGGCCGGGTTGAAAGGCGCTCGGATCACCGGCGCAGGATCCGGGATTCTGACTGGCGGACTCAGGTGATCTACGCCAGCGACCGGGTGGACAGCATGCGCCGGATGAGCCAGTTGCTCGAATCCGGAAGCGACACAGAGTCGATCGAGGCTCATCGGAGGATCGAAGCCTGGCGCGGAGACCTCGCGGCGATCGGGCAAATGAGCCTCCCGGCGGAGTTGATCGCAACGCTCGCCGACGAGATCGAGCGACTCGATCGTCTGGCCGGGTAAGCCGTGCCGGCGTCCGGTCACCCCGCGCAGGCGGCTGGAAGGTCCGTGTCGTTGCCCGGGAACTTCCAGCCGGGTCTCGCTCATGCGAAGCTTTCTCCCGTGCGCGAGATTTCTCCCACACCCAGGGTCACCGGCAGATCGGCTGCCGAGCCGTGTCCGCAGTACAGCCGTTTCGGCCGACTGTTCCGGGAGCTGTTCACCTTCGATCGGCTCGAGGTGGTCAGCTTGATTCATTCGATGATCTACTTCGCGCTGCTGATCTCGGCCTTCGTCTTCGACGGCCTCCAGCCCTATACGTTCGTCTTCGGCCTCTCCCACGGCCTGATCTGGATCGCGATGTCGCTGATCAGCGTGCTCGCGGTGCGCTACCGGGTGATCAACCTGCGCCTGGCTGTAGCGGTGGCCGTACTCGGATGCGTGGCTCCGTTCTTCGGCTCGGCCGAGTTTCTCCGGCAGAAGCACCGGATGAAAGTGGCAGGGCGATGAGCCGGGGCGGCGACATCTGCGTAGTTAACGCCTCGCTGAACGGGGAGCGGGCGGGTCTGCGCGCGGTTGGCGGACGGATCGAGCAGATCGGGGCGGAGGTCTCCCCGTCCGCCGGTGAAACGGTGCTCGACGCCGACGGAGCGATCCTGGTGCCGCCTTTGGTCAACGGCCACACCCACGCGG
>JBBRVF010000192.1:0-3851 GCA_038247145.1 Solirubrobacterales bacterium
AAACCTCGTCCGCCCAGCGCTCGGCTTCGCTCACCTGCGTGGCGATCGCTTCCGGGTAGAGCGGGTTCTCGGGAATAAGTTCATCGAGGCGCTCGAGGATGCCGATCGATCCGTGCACGGACTCTTCGCCGATCGTCAGCACCGGCACCGTCCGGCGTCCTTCGCCGAATAGCTTTTCGACCGAGTCGCCGTGACCCCGGTGGCCGCCGGAGTCGACCGTCTCCTCCGAGTAGGCGATGCCTTTGAGTTCAAGCCCCGCCCTGACGGTCATGCAGGGATGCGAAAGCGGGACTACGTACAGGGTTACCGGCTCGGTGATGGGCATGGCCTGACTCTAGAGCCATCCGGTCCGGGCGGGCGGAGGCTCGGCGGCGCCTACCCGGCCGGGGCGAAGCCGAGCGAGCCGCTCAGCCCGCCACATTGCTCGGCGATGTCGCCGGCCAGCCAGACGTCGGCATCCGGCCCCCAGCAGGTGTGCTCGTTGTTGATGATCGCCATCCGGGCACCGTCCGGTCGCTCTCCCGGAAAGCCCGCCACCGGATAGACGACCATCGAGGAGCCGATAACCAGCAGCAGGTCGCAGGCGCCTATCGCCGCCAGACTTCGCTCGACCGCTGCCTCCGGCAGCATCTCCTCGAAAAGCACCACGCCGGGTTTGAGGACTTCGAGGCATTCGCATCGCGGTAGTCCGTCCGTCGTCAGCTCGTCGATTCGTCCGCGGGGATAACACTCGCCGCAGCCGAGGCAGACCAGCTCGCGAACCGATCCATGAACCTCGTGGACCATACCCTCCTCCACCCCGGCTGCCCGATGAAGCCCGTCGATGTTCTGGGTGACAACCGCGCTCAGCTTGCCGAGCTCTCCGAGGTGGGCTAGGAAAAGGTGACCCGGATTGGGCTGGTAGCGGTCGGCGAGGTCCAGGCGGGTTCTGTAGAAGCGCCAGAAACGCTCGGGGTCCTCCGTGAAGACGCTCAGCGTCGCCACCTCCATCGGGTCCTCCTCATCCCACAGACCTCCCGGGGAGCGGAAGTCGGGGATGCCCGAGGCGGTCGAGATCCCCGCACCGGTAAGCGCGACGATCCTCTCGGAGGAATCGATCAGGTCGAGCAGGCGTCTTGCGTCGTCGTCCACTGGTTGGATTAGATCACCATTCGCCGGGCGGGTAGGCTCAACCTCTCGTG
This sequence comes from Solirubrobacterales bacterium, assembly GCA_038247145.1. GTDB lineage: Bacteria > Actinomycetota > Thermoleophilia > Solirubrobacterales > 70-9 > 67-14. The sequence goes on from JBBRVF010000192.1 coordinate 1,182, forward strand.
AGCGCCTCGGTTGCCTGGATATCCATCGCCCCGGTCAAGGGGATGCGAATGCAGCAGCTTCCCGAAGTCGAGCTGACCCGCCAGGGTGCCCTTCACGACCGCCAGTTTTTCCTCATCGACGACGCCGATACGATGATCAGCGCGACGAGGCTCGGGCCGCTGCTGGAGATCGTCCCCGAATACAACCCTGACCCGGACGGCCGCACCCTTTCCCTGAGCTTCCCCGATGGCTCGGTAGTGGCGGGTCCGGTCGAACCCGCTGAACCGGTCGAGGTGAGCTTCTTCGGGCTTGGGCTCGAGGTCCACTCAGTCGCCGGACCTTTCTCGGAGGCGATTTCGGGGCACTGCGGGGTCGATCTGCGCCTGGTCGAGAGGCCGATGAACCGTCCGGCAGTCGATCGCGGTTCGATCGCCGGGGCCACCCTGCTCGGCGTCGGATCGCTGCGCCGGCTCGAAGCTGCCGCCGCCGAGGCCGGGCAGGCCGGAGAGATCGACTTTAGGCGCTTCCGGATGACCTTCGGTATCGACGGCATCGAAGCCCACGAAGAGGACGGTTGGATGGACAGGGATGTCGAGATCGGCGATGCCCGGATCCGGGTTCACGACCGGGTCGGCCGCTGCGCCGCGACCACCCGCGACCCCGACGCCGGCGAGGTCGACCTCAAGACCCTCCACCACATCCGTTCCTACCGTGAAGGCATCGAATCCGAAGAGCCCCTGCCATTCGGCGTCTACGCCAGCGTCAGAAGCCCCGGCACCGTCCGCCTCGGCGACCCGGTCGTCCCCCCGGCCGTCTGATTCGACAGCCGGAACCTCCCGTGCCGACCCAATCCGCCTGCCGGGACCTGGAAGCCCGCCTCCGGGATCGAACCGGAGACCTCCTGTTTACAAGACAGGTGCTCTGCCAACTGAGCTAGGCGGGCGAGCGGCCCCGGGGGGACCGTCAGGTCAATATTTGCATGCTGGTGTCGCCTCTGCCCGGTCGGGATGGCCGGTTTGCGGCCGGCCCCGGCTCAGACGGCGTACTCGCGGCTGTCGAGGTGACGGCCGACCTTTCGCTTGACCCGCTGAAGAGCGTTGTCCACGGCCTTGGTATCGGTGCCGAGCAGCTCGGCGACCTCTTCGTAGGAGCGATCTTCGAGGTAGAAGCCGAGCACACTGCTCTCGATGTCGGAGAGCGCTCCGCGCAGGTGCGTGACCAGGCTGGAGAGCTCTTCGGCCGAGATCGCCTGATTGACCGGGTCGAAGGCGGACGGACCGGGAAGGATCTCCTCCATCGTGGTCTCAGACTCGCCGTTGGCGGCTGGGGACTGCCCGAAAGAGACGTACTGGTTCAACGGGCTGTGCTTGTTCCGGGTGGCGGCCTTGACCGCAGTGATGATCTGCCTGGTGATGCAGAGCTCGGCGAAGTTCCGGAAGCTCGACTCACGGTCGGTCCGGTAGTCGCGGATCGCCTTGTAGAGACCGACCAGACCCTCCTGGATCAGGTCGTCCGAGTCGCCTCCGACCAGAAAGTAGGACGAAGCCTTCAGACGGACGAAGCCGTGGTAGCGGCGGATCAGGCGATCGGTCGCTTCGCTGCTTCCGCTCTTCGACATGGCAACCAGATACAGATCATCAGGTTCCAGTCGAGGGTTAGGCTTTGACGGCGGGCCGTCAGGGTCAGGATTGGAAAGTGCTGCAAATACCGCTTTTGAGGTCGGGGTAGCCACTGAACATTCTCCTTTTGAAGAAGGTCTGTGGCGCCACTTACCTCCCCTGGACGCCGATCAATTACGGGTGATCCTCAGACTCAAGTAGAGGTTCACCCTTTATCTATTCGTTAGTTTACGCATTCGCAGAGTTCTGTCAACCCCTTCCCCCGAATTCATGAAATCGCCGTTGCAGAATCGGCCGTGAAAACGACGCCCAGCGAGGCGATCCGGTTGCTTGAAACGGTGGAATTCGGCCGGAACTGGAGTCCGGGAACGGTCGCCGGCGACCGGAGACGGCTCTAGCTGATGGTGCGCTGGCGGAGGGACTCGAAGAGCAGGACCGAGGCGGCGGCGGAGACGTTCAGTGAGTCGATCTTCCCTGGCTGGGGGATCGCGATCAGGCCGTCGCAGGCGGCGGCGACCCTCGGTCGGAGGCCTTTTTCCTCGGTGCCCATGACCAGGACGGTCGAGCCGGTGAGGTCGACCTGCCACGGGGCCGCGTCGGCCTCACCGGCTGCGCCCCAGATCCAGAATCCGGAGGCCTTCGCGGTCGCGAGCCAGTCGGCGATGTTCCTCACCCGGGCGATCTCAAGATGCTCGACCGCGCCGGCCGAGGCTTTGCAGACCACGGCAGTGACCGATGCCGAGCGCCGCTCCGGGATGACCACGCCGGCGGCGCCGGCGACTTCGGCCGAGCGGCAGACCGCGCCGAGGTTGCGCGGGTCCTGGACCTGGTCGAGGACCATGACCAGGCTGCCGGAGCGCCCGAGCAGCGCGGATCCGTCGGTGTAGCTGAAGGGATCAACCTCGGCCAGCACTCCCTGGTGGTCGGGGCTGCCGGCCATTTCAGTGAGCTGCTCGGCCGGGGTTTCCGGAGACTTCCAGATGCGATGGACTCGACGGGACCCCTTCTCGGCTTCGGAGACCGGGCGGCGGCCGTAGATCAACTCGGTGTCACGGTCCTGCGTTGTCTGGC
>JBBRVF010000193.1:0-3796 GCA_038247145.1 Solirubrobacterales bacterium
CCGAAACCGACCACCAGGCCCTGGCAGTTCCAGCTTCAGGGGAAGATCGACATGTCGATCAAAGCTCCGGTCTACGAAGTTGACGGCTTCGACGTTTCGGCCAAGACCGTGCGCAAGCTCCACCAGAAGGGCCGCAAGGTCATCTGTTACATCGACGTCGGTAGCTGGGAGCAGTACCGCCCCGACAGGAATCAGTTCCCGAAGTCGGTGATCGGCAGGAAGTACGAGGGGTATCCGAACGAGCGCTGGCTCGACATCCGCAAGTACCGCAAGTTCGCCAAGCCGCTGAAGAACCGGATCCGGATGTGTGCGCGCAAAGGCTTCGACGGCCTCGAGCCCGACAACCTCGCCGGCTACCAGAACCGCACCGGCTTTCCACTCAAGGCGAAAGACCAGCTGCGCTTCAACCGCTGGATAGCCCGTCAGGCCCACAAGGTGGGTCTCTCGGTCGCCCTGAAGAACGACCCGTCGCAGGCCAGGCAGCTGGTCCGGAACTTCGACTTCGCGGTGGTCGAGCAGTGCTTCCAGTACAACGAATGTGGACGCTTCAGGCCGTTCATCCGGGCCGGCAAGGCGGTCTTCTCGGTCGAGTACGAAATTCCGACCTCGAAGTTCTGCGGCAAGGCGAAGAAGCTGCGTTTCAGCTCGATCAGCAAGGAGTACGACCTCTTCGCCCGCCCGTGGCGATCCTGCGGCAGGACCGGCTGAGGTAGAAAAAGGGGCGATGGGGGAGGAGCCTCGCGGTCAACCGAATTCGGACCGGGCGCTGTTGCTGGCCGGAGTGATCCTCGCGGCGATCAACCTGCGCCCGGTGATGACTGCGATCGGACCCCTGATCGGAGAGATCCAGGCGGACACCGGCCTTGACGCGGCCGGTGCAGGCCTGATCGCCGCGCTCCCGGTGCTCTGCTTCGGCATCTTCTCGGGCGTCGTACCCCGCTTCGGGCGCCGCTTCGGCCTCGAAGAAGTCCTGCTGGTCGCGATGCTCGCGCTTGCTGCCGGAATCCTGCTCAGGCTGCCCCCCGGGATTCCCCTGCTGCTCCTGGGGACCGCCGTTCTCGGCACCGCGATCGCCTTCACCAACGTGCTGCTGCCCGGGGTCACCAAGCGTTCCTTCCCGCTCCAGGGCCGGCGGATCTCGGCGATGTATGTCGCCGTGCTCGGCATCTCGGCGACGATCGCATCAGCGATTGCGATTCCGCTTTCCGAGACCTGGCTCGGCTGGCGGGGCGCCCTCGCGCTCTGGGCCTTTCCCGCGCTGGTAGCCGCGGCGGCCTGGGCCGTACTGGTCAGGCGTCGGCCCCCTTCCCGCCCGGAACCTCCCAGTGTCGCCGGCCTGCGGGCACTGCTGCGATCCCGGCTCGCGGTCGCCGTGATGCTGTTCATGGCGGCCCAGGCATTCGCTTTCTGGGTCGTGCTGACCTGGCTGACCGAGATCCTGATCTCGACCGGGATCGAGAAGGTGGACGCCGGCCTCATCTTCGCGACTTCGCACGGCCTCGGGGTGGTCCCGATCGTCGCGCTTTCGGTCTTCGGTGACCGTGTGCGCGACGATCGTTTCCTGGTGGTCGCAGCCGGAATCTCGACCATCTCAGGATTGCTCGCCCTTCTGCTGTTCGGCTCCAGCGGGGCGATCCTCTGGGCTTCTCTGATCGGAATGGGCCAGGGCGCGGGCTTCGCGCTCGGACTCACCTTCTTCGTCAGTCGGGCGGCCTCGCATGAAATGGCGGCGGAGCTCTCCGGCACCGGCCAGTCGGTGGCCTATCTGATCGCCGCCGCCGGCCCGGTGCTGGCGGGCGTGGTCCACGACGCCGGCTCGAGCTGGGATCCGGTCATCGGACTGGTTCTCGTGGTCATCGTCATCCAGACGGTAATCGGGATGGAGGCCGGTCGGCCGGCGACGATCGCCGAAGAAGGTGCCTGACTGGCTCCCTCGGGACCGGTTCGTCCGGACGTGCGTTTCAGCCGGAGGACCGCTGCAGCCTTTGGGAAGCTTCAGCCGGAGGGCCGCAGCAGCCCGGCCAGGTCGGCGATCACGTGGTCGGGCGCGATTCCCGGCGCTTCGTTGTCGCCGACCAGGATCCCGTCGATGCCCGCCGCCTGGGCCCCGCCGACATCGGTGTCGGCCCGGTCTCCGATCATCGCGACCCGCAGCGACGGCGCGGACCTCTGCCCGGACTCCGACTCCATTGAGTCCATGGCGGCCCCGATCGCCGCCAGTCCCGCCTCGAAGATCCGCTTCTCGGGCTTGCCGGTGATCACGCCAGTCCGGCCCGAGGCGGTCTCGATCGCCGCAAGGATTGCGCCGGTCCCCGGCCAGTAGCCGTCCGGCATCGGCATTGTCGGGTCCCTTCCCGTGGCGGCCAGCATCGCCCCGGCCCGAGCCGCCATCGACGTAGCTTTGAGCTCGTCGTAGTCGAAACCCGGATGGCCGGAGACCAGGACCGCTTCGGCGCGTTTCCAGTCGGAGTGGGGCAGCAGTTCGATCCCGGCTGCCTCGAGCTGGGCCAGGAAGGAGTCGGTGCCGGTGGCGATCACCCGCGGATTGGGCCCACAGCTCTCGATTGCCGTCGCGATCAGGGTCGAGCCCGCGGTGATCACCCGGTGGTCCTCCACCTCGACGCCGCCCTTTTTGAGCACATCGGCCTGTTCGGCCGGCGAGAGCCGGGGGCTGTTGGTAACGAATGCGACCGGCTTGCCGGCCTCCTTGAGTCCGTTCAGGGTTTCGGCCGCACCCTCGATCATTTCGTGTCCGAGCCAGACCACGCCATCGAGGTCAACCAGGAACCCGTCGTAGAGGTCGGCGAGGCGCACCGCACGATGGTATTGCAGGTCAGGGTAGTCTGGACGGCATGCTTTCTGACTCGCGCGCTATGCCGCGCCCCCGGTCCGTGTCCGTGCTCGTCGCCGGCGGGACGATCTCGATGACCGGTGAAACCGGAGCCTCCCCCGACCTCGACGCTGAAGCCCTGCTCGATTCGGTCCCCGGCAATGTCGACATCGACGGCCTCAAGGCAGAGACGGTGATCAACGTGCCGAGCGCCCACCTCAGCCTCGGCGATCAGCTTGAAATATGCCACAAGGCCAGGGATGCAGCCCGTCGCGGAACAGGTGTAGTCGTCACCCACGGGACCGATACGCTCGAAGAGACCGCGATGCTCTGCGACGTTCTCCACGACGCCGAGGCCCCGATCGTCTTCACCGGCGCGATCCGTCCGGCCTCCAGTCCCGGCGCCGACGGGCCGGCCAACCTGCTCGACGCGATCTCGGTCGCGGCCAGCGAGGCGGCTTCCGGAATGGGTGTGCTGGTCTGCTTCGGTGGTGAGATCCACCACGCCCGCGGTGCCCGCAAGACCGATACGACCTCGCTGGTCGCCTTCTCCTCCCCTCAGACCGGTCCGCTCGGCCGGGTCACCGAGGGCCACCCGACTATCTGGTCGCGGATCCCCCGCAATCCTTCGCTCGATCCTCCCGATCTCGAGGCCCGCGTGCTCGTGGTGCCGACCAGCGCCGGGGACGACGGCACTCTCGCCCGCGCCGCTCTGGAGACCGCACCCGACGGCGTGGTCATCGGCACGCTCGGGGCCGGGCATGTCTCGCCCGACATCCTCGAACTCTGGGCCGAAGCCGCCGAGCGAATACCGGTAATCGTCTACTCCCGTCCCGAGCGCGGAGTCATCCTCAACGCAACCTATGGCTACCGCGCCTCCGAGCGCGACCTGCGCGAGACCAACGTGATCCCGGCGGGCTTCCTCTCACCCCAGGCGGCCCGCATGAAGCTGCTCGCCTGCCTCGG
>JBBRVF010000194.1:0-3773 GCA_038247145.1 Solirubrobacterales bacterium
GATCGACAACCTCGAACGCGTGATGGAAAACGAAGGGGTCCCTCTCGACGGCGCCCTCGACGGCGGCTTCCCCGACGGGGCCGCAGTCAGCCTGCAGGGAGTGATCGTCGCCTACCGCGACCTTCACTCGACCCTGCGACGGATCAAGGTCGAGGCCTTCGATCCCGCCGGCGAGGCCTTCAATCCGAACCTGCACGAGGCACTCCAGGCGATCCCCGCCGATGGAGTCGACTCCGGCATGGTGGTCGAAGTCATGCAGCGCGGTTACCGCGTCGGTGAACAGGTGATCCGCCCGGCCCGGGTGGTCGTGAGCAAGTAGGCGCAGGGCGACCATGGCCAAGGACTTCTACGAAACGCTCGGCGTCGGCAAAAAGGCATCAGGCGAAGAGATCAAGAAAGCGCACCGCAAGTTGGTGCGCCAGTACCACCCTGACCGAAACCCCGGCGACAGCAAGGCCGAGGAGCGCTTCAAGGAGGTCCAGCAGGCCTATGACGTCCTCTCCGATCCCGAAAAGCGCAAGGCCTATGACAGTGGCGGTGGACTCTTCGGTGCCGGCGGGCAACCGGGCGGCGCTCCTTTCGGAGCCCAGGGCGGAGGCTTCACCGGGGACATCGGAGACATTTTCTCGACGATCTTCAACCGCAGCGGAGGCGGGCAGGCGGCCAACCCGATGAAGGGCCGCGACCTCGAGACCGACGTCCGGATCTCCTTCGACGACGCTATGGCCGGCACCCAGATAGCAGTCACGATCCCGAAGTCCGAGACCTGCCCCACCTGTTCCGGATCGGGCGCGGAGCCCGGAACCTCGACCGAGACCTGCCCCCGTTGCGAAGGTCGTGGCATCGACTCGCAGGGGCAGGGATTCTTTTCGATCAGCCAGCCCTGCCCCGAATGCGGAGGCACCGGTCAGCACATCCCCAACCCCTGCCGCACCTGTCGCGGCACCGGGGTCACCCACCAGACCAAGCGCTACAAGGTCAACGTGCCGGCCGGGGTCAAGGACGGGACCCGCATCCGGGTCGCCGGCAAGGGAGAAGCCGGAGGGCGCGGAGCGCCGGCCGGCGACCTGTTCGTAACGGTCCAGGTCGCGCCTTCCCCGGTCTTCAGGCGGCTCGACGACGGCAACCTCGAAGTCGAAGTGCCGATCACGGTGACCGAAGCGCTGCGCGGCGGCACGGTCGAAGTACCGACGCTTTCGGGTAGCAAGCGGATCCGGGTGCGGCCCGGTACGCAGCACGGTTCGATCCAGCGACTGAAGGGCGAAGGTCCACCCCGGACGAGTTCGAAGACCCGCGCCGACATCCGCTACCGGCTGCAGATCGTGGTGCCCGAGGATCTGAACGACGAACAGCGCCGGGCGGTCGACCAGCTCGCCGAAACGATGAACGGCGACGACCCAAGGGCCGAGCTGCTGCGCCGCGCCCGGGCCGGATCGGGGGGTCGCAAGTGAGTCCCGCAGCCCGCAGCCGCAGAGTCGAAGTCAGCATCGACCAGGAACAGGGCGTTTTCATGATCTCGGTCGCTGCCGAGCTCGCTGAAATGCATCCGCAGACCCTGCGGATTTATGAAGCCCGCGGCCTGATCACCCCCAGGCGTTCGCCGCGCAATACCCGCCTCTACTCGCAACGCGACGTCGAGCGGCTCCGCCGGATCCAACGGATGACCGGCGACGAAGGACTCAACCTGGCCGGAGTCGAGACGGTGCTCGAGCTCGAACGCAAGCTTGAGCAGATGAAGGCCGAACTCGAACGGGCCAGGGGTCGCGCCCGCGAGATGGAACGGCGTCTCGCCAGGACGCTGGCCCGAGCCGAGAGCCAGTCGAATACCGAACTTATCCCTTACGGCGCCTATGAAAGCGCGATCCCGAGGAGCCGGCACACGGTGCGCATCCCGGTGGAGCGTCCCGGCAAGTCACCCAGGAAGGAGTCCCGCTAGACATGCAGCCCGACAGGTTCACAGTCAAGTCGCAAGAAGCGATCAATGACGCCCAGAGGCTGGCGGCAGCCAGCTCGAATACCGAGGTGGCTCCAGCCCACCTGCTGGTCGTCCTGCTCGAGCAGCAGGACGGGCTGGTTCCCGCCGTACTCGGCAAGTTGGGCGCCGACCTTGAAGCGATCCGTGGCAGAGCTCGCGCAGCGATGTCCGATCTTCCCCGGCTCAGCGGAGGAGGGTCAGCCGAGCCTCGACCCTCCTCGGCTTTCGTCGAGGTTCTCCGGCGGGCCGAGGGAGAGATGGCCGGCATGGGTGACGAGTACGTCTCGACCGAGCACATCCTGCTGGCGGTCGCCGATTCAAAGTCGGCGCTATCGAAAATCCTGCCCGATCGGGATTCGCTGGCCAAGGCGATCGGCGAGGTTCGCGGACCGCACAAAGTGGACAGCCCCAACCCCGAGGATCAGGTCCAGGCCCTGGAAAAGTTCGGACGCGACCTGACTGCGGACGCCGAGAGCGGCAAGCTCGACCCGGTGATAGGCCGCGACGAGGAGGTGCGCCGGGTGATCCAGGTGCTCTCTCGCCGGACCAAGAACAACCCGGTGCTGATCGGCGAGCCGGGCGTCGGCAAAACGGCCATCGTCGAAGGTCTCGCCCAGCGGATCGTCTCCGGTGACGTGCCGGAGAGCCTGCGCGACCGCCGTGTCATCGCCCTGGACATCGGTGCGCTCTTGGCCGGATCCAAGTATCGCGGGGAGTTCGAGGAGCGACTCAAAGCGGTACTGAGCGAGGTCCAGGCCGCCCAGGGTCAGATCGTGTTGTTCCTCGATGAGCTCCATACGATCGTCGGAGCCGGCGCGGCCGAAGGTGCGGTTGACGCAGCGAATCTGCTCAAGCCGATGCTGGCCCGTGGCGAGTTGAGGGCGGTCGGCGCGACCACGCTCGATGAGTACCGCAAGCACATCGAAAAGGACGCGGCGCTGGAGCGACGCTTCCAGCCGGTCAAGGTCGGTGAGCCCGACGTGCCGGATACGATCGCGATCCTGCGCGGCCTGAAGGGCCGCTACGAGGTCCACCACGGTGTGCGCATCTCGGACTCGGCGATCGTCGCTGCGGCGACCCTTTCCGAGCGCTACATCGCCGACCGTTTCCTGCCCGACAAAGCAATCGACCTGATCGACGAATCGGCCTCGCGGCTGAAGATCGAGATCGACTCGATGCCTACCGAAATCGACGAAGTCGAGCGGCGGATCCAGCAGCTGGAGATCGAACGCGAGGCGCTCAAGGCCGAGACCGACGAAGCCTCGAAGGGCCGGCTGGAGGCGCTCGAATCCGAACTTGCCGGACTGGTCGAGGACTCCAGCGCGATGAAGGCCCGCTGGCAGTCCGAGAAGGGTCTGATCGAGGCGATCAAGGAGTCGAAGGCGAAACTGGAGGAGGCGAACCGGGAAGCCGAGCGGGCGGAGCGCGACGCCGACCTGGAGCGCGCCGCCAGGCTGCGCTACAGCGACATTCCCGATCTCGAGAAGGCCGCGGCCGAAGCCGAGGCCAAACTGGGAGAACTCCATGCGGAAGGCGCGACCATGCTGACCGAGGAGGTCACCGAGCAGGACGTGGCAGAGGTCGTCGCCAAGTGGACCGGCATCCCGGTTACCCGCCTGATGGAAGGTGAGGTCCAGAAGCTGGTCCAGATGGAAGGCCGGCTTCACGAACGGGTGGTCGGTCAGGACGAAGCCGTCAGCGCCGTGGCCAACGCCCTGCGACGCTCGCGGGCGGGGCTTTCCGACCCCGATCGGCCGATCGGGTCCTTCCTCTTCCTGGGGCCGACCGGCGTCGGCAA
>JBBRVF010000195.1:0-3740 GCA_038247145.1 Solirubrobacterales bacterium
CGTAGTTCGCGGTGGCCGCTCCGAGCTTGGCGAAGGCGTTGAAGATGTCGGGGGCGTAGGCCCGGGTTTCCGAGACCTCCTCCTGGGAAGCGTTCAGGGCCCTCACGACAGCGTTTACCGCGGGACGGGCGGTGCTTTGAAGCGGAATCAGTGCCTGGAGCAACTCGTTGGCGTCGTTGCTCGGTCCGGGCCGGCTGGCCACGGTGGCGAGGTTCGAGGCTACCGGCTTGAGCTTCCGCAGGACCGGTGTGACGTCGTCGCGAAGGAAGTTGGCCAGCCCGGCGTCGGCGGCGCGGCCGTTGGCCCGCAGAAGGGGTTCGACGTCATCGAGCGCAGCGCGCAGGTTTACGAACGTCGTATTGGCCTGCTGCAGGGTCGGCGGCAGTTCCTGGAGAGTCAGTGAAAGGTTCTCGTTCTCGCTGGCGATAGCACCGAGGGCCGTATTGGCGTTGCTGACCAACTCGGTCAGGGTCGGTGAAACCTCGGCCAGGGTGGTCATCAGGCCGCCGGTATTCTTGACGAACTCACCGAGCTTCGAGTCCTGGTCGGAGAGCTCGGCCATCAGGCGCTGGGTGCTGCTGAAAGACGCACCGGAGTACTTGAAGGTCTTGTTGGCTCCCTCGGCCGCGTCGCCGGCGTAGATCGACGAGACACCCCTGATCAGGTTCGACCAGCCCTTGCGCGTCTTCCGGTCAAAGATGTCGAAGAACTGGTCAATCTCGACCGCGGCGGTAGTCGATTCCTCACCAAGCACTGTGCCTTCGGCGAGCAGCGGAGCGTTGTCAGGACCCGGGGTCAGCGAGATGTAATGACTGTGAACGCTCGAGAGCGAGCTCTTGCGCACGATGAAGGTCGCACCCTCGTGAAGCTGGTCTTCGAGATCGACCTCCATCTCGGCGAGGTTGTCGTCGCTCAGCTTGATCGAGTCGACCGAGCCAACCGGATACCCGCCGACCATGACCAGGTTGCCGGGAACGAGCAGGCTCACGTTCTCGAATTTGAGTGTGTACTTGTAACCCGATCCTCCGGAGAAAATCAGCAGGGCAAGCAGGACCGCGGCGCAGACGAAAATCCCCAGAGTGGCAACTCTGAGCAGCGCCGAGACGCGACCGCGACCTGATGCACGGCTTGGCTGTGCTGGATTGGCTGACGTCAATCTGAGCTACCCGGTGAACTCCCCACCGCTGATCCTCCTTCCTGAGGAAGTGATCCTACCTAAGCGGCAAGCGGAACCCTCAGCGGTGGTGAATCCGGTGCAACCCGGCTATCGCTTCTGGAGCGAGCGCAGATACGGAAGCGGGTCGATCGGCCTGCCGCCGCGCTGCCAGGCGCCGACCCAGTACTCGAAATGCAGATGGCAGCCATAGGCCCTGCCGGTCTGGCCAACGTAGCCGACCAGAGCCCCCGCTCCGACTACCTGACCCGGCCGCAGCTTCGAAGGCTTGCGCAGATGCATGTAGGCAAATTGCGTATTGGTTCCGAGGTTGCGCAGGACGACATAATGACCGGCAGCGCTCTGGTACTGGCGATAGAGGACTTTCGCCCTGCGGATCGCGACCAGCCGCGTACCGCAGGCCGCCATCAGATCCTGGCCCTGGTGCGAATAGCCTGACCTTCCGGCGCCGAACTTCGCACCCGAGCTTCCGTAGTTGAACGGTCCCCGAACAGGAAAGACCTCCTTCGGGATGCGGCTGACCGGCAGGATCTCGAGCTTCCGCGGAGACCGGTTTGATCGAAAACCGGAAGAGCTGACAACGAACGGACGTCCGTCTGCGGCCGCCTTCGGCACGACGACGCGCACCCAGTTGAACTTGCGCTTCTCGTACCGCGCCCTGAGCGACCCGGACCGTCCGGTGAAGACCACGTGCCGGGCACGGCTGAGGTAGCGGCCGACAACCCTTACAGTCGCCCCCGGCGTTGCTTTTCGGGCTGAGACACAGCGCTTCAGGCAGACAACGTCGCTGACCTTCGGCTTGCCCGGGACTCCCAGGCCACCGCTCTTCACGACCGAGACGCCGGCCGCCCCGGCCTGAACCCGCGTGCCGGAAGGCGACAGCGCTGCAACGGCAAGCAGCAGCAGGGAAGCAAGAGCCGCGATCGTGGCGACCTTGAAGTACCGGGGGGGTTTTCTGCGAAGCATCTGACTCTCTTCCTGCTGCCTGCGGGGTTAGCTGTCGGGCTCGCGCTGAAAGAGTCGCGCTACGGAATCTCGCTTCCGATTCGCCCCTGGGACTCAGGTCCCTTTGGGTCCCCCGCTCCCCGGGGTCGGACCCCCGGAGACTCGGTGTCATCGATTTCGATCAGCATACATTAGTTCTAGACGAAATTTGCGTGAGCCAATGCACACATTCGTACAGGGCCTCGAATCTGCGACGGTAAACCGAGCATTCATGCGCTGCGGGCAACGTGGCTGGACCACAGGAAGGCCAGCCTGTCCTAACCTTGTCCTTCCGTACAAGAGGGCCACGAACGGCTGGGACTAGCCTGCTTCTCGCTTTCAAACAATCTTGCCACCAGGAGGTATCGCCGCAACATGACACCCACGCGCCAGCAGAACGTGACCGCCGCTCAGTGGTTCCCGAACGGTTCATCGGTCGAGCCAACGGACCTGACGAGGGAAGAAAACGTCGTCTTCGGAAGTAACGTCTTTTCGATCGAGACCCAGCGTGAGCGGCTCTCCGAAGACGTCTTCAGCCGTCTTCAGGGCACCCTTGAGCGGGGCGAGGCCCTGGACGTCGATCTCGCTGACGCAGTCGCCGCGGCGATGAAAGACTGGGCGCTCGAACACGGCGCGACCCACTTCACCCACGTCTTCCAGCCGCTCACCGGCCTGACCGCGGAGAAGCACGACTCGTTCTTCGATCCGACGTCCGACGGCGGCTCGATCGCGAAGTTCAAGGGCAATGAGCTCATACAGGGTGAGCCGGACGCATCCTCTTTCCCTTCTGGTGGAATCCGGTCGACCTTCGAAGCCCGCGGCTACACCGCCTGGGACCCGACCAGCCCGGCCTTCCTGCTGGACAACCCCAACGGCACGCTGCTTTGCATCCCGACCGCTTTCGCCTCATGGACCGGCGAAGCGCTCGACGCCAAGATCCCGCTGCTGCGATCGATGGACGCGCTTTCGAAGTCGGCCGTCAAGGCACTTCAGCTGCTCGGCGACACCGAGGCCAAGCGGGTCGTTACCACGGTCGGGCCCGAGCAGGAGTACTTCCTGATCGACGAGCAGTACTTCTACTCCCGCCCCGACCTGATTCTCACCGGACGTACTCTGTTCGGCACCAAGCCGGCCAAAGGCCACGAGCTTGACGACCATTACTTTGGCGCCATCCCCGAGCGTGTGCTCGCCTGCATGATGGAGACCGAGCGGGAGCTGGCAAAGCTGGGTGTGCCGATCAAGACACGCCACAACGAGGTCGCCCCGGCCCAGTACGAAATCGCCCCGATGTTCGAGAACTCGAATGTCGGCTCCGACCACCAGCAGCTGCTGATGCAGATCTTGCAGTCGGTCGCCCGCAAGTACGGCCTGGTCTGCCTGCTGCATGAGAAGCCCTTCGCCGGCGTCAACGGTTCGGGCAAGCACAACAACTGGTCAATGGGCACCGACACCGGCCACAACCTGCTCGACCCGGGCGACACCCCGGCGGACAACCTCAGCTTCCTGTTCTTCTGCGCCGCGGTGATGCAGGCCGTCAACAGGCATCAGGGACTGCTGCGGGCAACGGTCGCCAACATCGGCC
>JBBRVF010000196.1:0-3732 GCA_038247145.1 Solirubrobacterales bacterium
CCACATCCAGGCCGGTGGCGGCACCGTCGCGGATGCGAAGCCTGAATACGAATACCAGGAGTCGCTGAACAAGGCCAAGGCGATGTTCCAGGCGGTCGAAATGGCCTGCGAGAACCCCGACTGGGCCTGAGACGATGCGAGTACTGGTCATCGACAACTACGACTCCTTCACCTACAACCTCGTGCAGTACCTGGGCGAGCTCGGGGCGGAGGTCGAGGTGGTCCGAAACGACGCGGCGGAGGTCGACGAGCTGCTGAAGGGGGGCTACGAACGTCTCGTGGTCTCACCCGGGCCCTGCACTCCCGACGAAGCCGGGATCTCGGTCGCGGCGATTCGCGAATTCGCTACTCACGGAGTGCCGGTTCTTGGCGTCTGCCTCGGCCATCAGTCGATGATCCAGGCCTTCGGCGGCAGCGTCGTTCGGGGTGAGCCGATCCACGGCAAAGAGGCGCAGATCGAGCACGACGGCAAGACGATCTACGAAGGGCTCCCGTCCCCGCTGACCGTCGGCCGCTACCACTCGCTGATCGCCGGCGACCCGCTGCCCGACCAACTCGAGGTCAGCTCAACCTATGGCGAGATCGTGATGGGGGTGAGGCATACCGAGCTCCCGGCCGAGGGCGTCCAGTTCCATCCCGAATCGGTACTGACGCCCGATGGCATTAAGATGCTCGCCCGCTTCATCGGGGCTGAAACGAACGGAGCCGAAGATGCCGAATGATGTGTTGACCCGGGCGATCGATGCGGTCGCCTCTGGAAACCACCTGACCGCCGACCACGCCGCGGCGGTGCTGACCGAGATCATGGAGGGAAAGGCGGGCGAGGTCCAGGCGGGTGCATTCCTGATCGCGCTGAGGACCAAGGGGGAGACCGTGCCCGAGCTGGTCGGTTTGGCGCGCACCATGCGCGAGCTCTCGACCCCGGTCGAGTGTGAGCGCACGGACCTTGTGGATACGGCCGGGACCGGCGGCGGGCCCTCGACCTTCAACGTCTCGACCACCGCTGCCCTGGTCGCCGCCGGCGCGGGCTGCGCGGTCGCCAAGCACGGCAACCGCTCGAATACGAGCCTTTCCGGCTCGGCCGATCTGCTCGAAGCGCTCGGGGTCAAGATCGGCCTGGAACCTGGCGAGGTGGCACGCCAGATCGACCAGATCGGCTTCGGCTTCATGTTCGCGCCGAACCACCACCAGGCGATGAAGCACGTGGTCCCGGTCAGGAAAGAGCTGGCCGTGCGCACGATCTTCAACTTCCTCGGACCACTGACCAACCCGGCCGGTGCGAGCCGGCAGGTGATCGGGGTATCGGATCGCAGTTATCAGGAGACCATCGCCGAAGCGGTGGCCGGGCTCGGGGCGCAGCATGCCCTGGTCGTCTCGGCCGACGACGGGCTGGACGAAGTCTCGATCTCCGGACCGACCCGGATGATTGAGGTCGATCATGGTTCGACCCGCGAGATCCTGGTCTCGCCCGGGGATTTCGGGCTGGAAACAGCGGAGCTCTCCGGGGTGGCCGGCGGAACGCCCGAGGAGAACGCCGAAACCACCCGCTCGGTTCTCGCCGGAGAGCTTTCGCCCCGCCGGGATCTCGTACTTCTCAACGCCGCGGCGGCGATCCTGGTGTCCGGCCAGGCACCGGACTTCGGCGAGGCCATCGGGGTCGCGGCCCGGTCGATCGATTCCGGCTCGGCGGCCACCGTGCTGGAGCGGCTGGTCGCCTCGGGCACGGAGCGATAGGGTCTGAAGGGCATTGGGAATTCTCGAGCAGCTAATCGAAGCCGCCAGGAACGGCGTTAACCGGCGTCGGCGGGAAGTGCCGCAGTCAGAGCTGGAAGCAGCCCTCGGCGGCCGTGACCGCGACCGGCCGTTCATGGAGGCCCTCGGCCGGCCCGGCATCGCCCTGATCTGCGAGTACAAGCGCAAATCGCCCAGCGCCGGGGAGATCGCACCCGGGGTGACCCTCGAGGAGCAGGTGCGCGCCTATGAGCGTGGTGGAGCCGCGGCGCTGTCTGTCCTGACCGACGAGACACACTTCAACGGCAGGCTGGAGGATCTCGCCGCCGCCAGATCGGCCTGCCGGCTTCCGATCCTGCGCAAGGACTTCATAGTCGATCGTTATCAGCTGGTCGAGTCGGCCGCCCGGGGCGCTGACGCGATCCTGCTGATCGCCGGTGTGCTCGACCCGGTCCGGCTGAGGGACTTCCAGGCCGAAGCCCGTGAACTCGACCTCGACTGCCTGGTCGAGGTCCACAACGAGCCCGAACTCCACAGCGCCCTCGAGGCGGGGTCAGAGGTGATCGGGATCAACAACCGCAATCTCGACACCGGCGTGGTTGATGTGGCGACGACTTACGAGTTGATCACCGACGTTCCGGCCGGCAAGATGGTCGTATCCGAGAGCGGCATTTCCAGCCGCGAAGAACTGGTCGAGCTGGAGCTGATCGGCGTGGACGCAGCGCTGATCGGGGAAAGCCTGATGCGGGCCGAAGACCCTTCCGAGAAGGTTCGCCAGTTCGCCGGTCTCGACGAGACCACCGAGCACCTGCTTCCTTGAGGCACCTGCTTCGATGATTTAGAGAAGCTTAGGAAACGGCTTAGCCAAGGCGAAAGCGCGCGGTAGATGATGCGCGCATGAATACCAGAAGCAGCTCTTTTCGTCAGTCGATGACCGCCGCTTTGCTCGGCGGTCTCGTTGTTGCAGTACTCGGCTTCTCCGCAGTTTCTGCCGGTCTGGTGGGCAAGACCGAGACCACAACCCGGACGATCGCCGCAGCAGCACCGATCGCCGCAGGCGAGGAGAGCAATCTGGTCAACCAGATTTACGAGCGTGACGGCAACGGCGTCGGCTTCATCACCGCCTCGGGCGTCGAGAGCGATTCGAGCCAGCTCGACCCGTTCGGCGGCGGGGGCTCCGGCACCGCGACCGGTTCCGGTTTCGTAATCGACACCGAAGGCCACATCGTCACCAACGACCACGTCGTATCGGGAGCCGAGACGGTCTCGGTCACCCTCGGCGATTCTGATACCAGCTACGACGCGCAGGTCATCGGTACCGATCCTTCGACCGACCTCGCCCTGCTCAAGATCGACGCCCCCGCGGAAGACCTCACCCCGCTGGAGATCGGCGACTCCGACGAAGCCAAGGTCGGTGATCCGGTGGTTGCGATCGGCAACCCCTTCGGCCTCGACCGTACGGTCACCACCGGCATCGTCTCTGCGCTTCAGCGCGAGATCCAGAGCACAACCGCGTACTCGATCTCCGACATCATCCAGACCGACGCTTCGATCAACCCCGGAAACTCCGGCGGCCCACTGATCGGGGCCGACGGCAAGGTGATCGGGGTCAATTCGCAGATCGCCACCGGCGGAAGCGGAAACGGAAGCGTCGGTATCGGTTTTGCGATTCCCGCGAACACGGTCACCGACGTGGTTGAGCAGCTAAAGGAGACCGGCGAGGTCAAGCATGCTTTCCTCGGCATTAGCGGCGTCGGCCTCGATTCCGCTCTGATCGAAGAGCTCAAGCTCGAGGTTGACGGCGGCGTACTGGTTCAGGAAGTCACCCCCGACGGTCCCGCCGACATGGCCGGGATCAAGGGTGGCGACGAACCGGCTTCGGTAAGCCCCGACGCGCCGGCAATCGGCGGTGACGTGATCACCGCGATCAACGGCGAAAGCAATCCGTCGATGGAAGATGTCGCGGCCCTGGTCAACGAGCTTGCAGTCGACGACAGGGTC
>JBBRVF010000197.1:0-3721 GCA_038247145.1 Solirubrobacterales bacterium
AGAGTGCTCATCGATCCATCAGGTGCGGTGATGCGCAGCGTCGCGTCAGCGCGCCTCGCGCCGTACGCGGGTTCAATGGAGATCCGGGTTTCCCAGGCTGTAGGCAGGAGTCCTGCCAGCTCTTCCTCGAAGGCTTCGAGTAGTTCTGCCTCGCTGTTGGGTTTTTCACGTGCCTGAGCCATCGTCCACGGAATATAGCATTCCGTTGGCAACGGAACACACTTATTAGTGGAACAACGCGAACTCGCTCGTCAGTATTTCCTTTTGTGAAGCGGGAACTGCCACGTATGTTCCATAACCACTCTATTTCCGTTGTAAGCGGAACAACTGCTTAGGTGGAACAGGGCAATGCCGACTGCCACATTCAATTCATCTCCTGTTTCGGCCAGCCTGCCGCCGACCTACCCCGTATATTTCCGCTAGGTGTCAAGTGCTATTAGACATTCAGCGGAAAAACCTGCGCTCGAGCGCCTGTACGAGGTCGCCGAGAGCCAAGCTGGCTACTTCACCGCGAAGCAGGCTGCCTCTGCCCGCGTGAGCCGCCAGCTCCTCTCTCATCACGCGAGAGACAGGGGGTCGGTTGTCCGTGAACGGCGCGGCCTCTACCGCCTGCGCAATTTCCCTTCCTCCAAACATGAGCAGCTCGTTGCCGCGTGGCTCCACACCGGCTTGCCAATCGACGCCGTTGTTTCGCACGAGAGTGCCGCTGAGCTCCACGACCTCACCGATCTGATGCCCGCAAAGGTCCACATGACTGCCTCGCTGCGGCACACCGGCCGCCGCACTCCGAGCGGCCTCAAACTCCACTTCACCACTGACGGCGTACCGGCCGACGAGCGCACGGAACGCATCGGGATTCCGGTCACCACGGTGGAGCGCACGGTGGTTGATCTGCTGGCTTCCCACGGTGTCACGGAGCAGACCGAGCTGGCCGCCGCCCAGGCGCTGGAGCGGGGGCTTACTTCAAAAGAGCGCCTCCAGGAGATGGCTCGGAAACGATCGAAGGCGGCGCTGAGCCGCATCGACCAGGCGATAGGACGAAGCCAGAAATGAGCCACGAGTCAGCGAGAGCACTGCGAACGGCCCTTGAGCAACGTCTGAAGTGCGGCTGAAGTCCGTCTCCCCGGAGGAACGAAACGGGATCGACATGACAGGCGGAAGCACGGATGGTAGCTTCCGGGAATGGCCCGACGACGCAGGCGAGGCAGCGGCGGACACCCGGCAAAGGTGGCCCGGGAACGCGAGCGCCGGCACCAGCACCGCGAAAGCCGCGACGACCCCGACCGCGACCTGGCCGACGGACTGCGCAAAACGGCGGCCGGCTTCGGGTCCGCGCTGGAGGCCGAAACGGTCGTTTCGGAAATCCTCGGCGCGATCTGGCGCGAGCGTGAGCGGATCGACCCCTTCGCCGACCACGAGGAACTCGAACTCGAGCTGGGCGTACCGTTGATCGACGCCCTGGCGGAGCACCGCAAACCCGAGGCGAGGGGCCTGCTCGCCGCCTTCGGCTTTCTCGGCGGTGCGGTGTTTGGCGCGATGGCGATCGAGCGCCACGATGAACTCGCTCGGGAAGGCGTCGCGCAGCCCGAATGGGCGGTACAGCTCGGCCGCAGCAAGCCGATTCGGACAGTGCTCTTCCGAGAGGAGGTCTTCGATGATGGCAGCACGGTGTGGGTCGAGTCGCAGTACCCCGACGGCGATCGAGTTGCCGTCGGGGTATTCATCGACCACAACCTCGGTTACGCCGCCAAAGACATCGTCATGGCCGACTCGATCGATCAGGTGATCGAACTCCTCAACGAGAGCCGAGAGGAATCTGAAGTGTTCGAGCCCGAGCTCGTGATCGAGGAGGTCGATGCCTCGGACGCCGCCGCGAGGATCCTGGAGGCGGTGGCGAACACGGATCACTTCATGGAGCCACCCGTCTCGGAGGAGTACCCGTCGTTTCGCGCCTTGGCCATCGAGCGGGTCGTGGAGATCGATCTGTCGAAGAACGACCCGCCGACAAGGCCGGAGGTGAACCCCGAGATCCGCGAACAGCTGCTGGCGGACTTTCTCAGGTCCGAAGAAGCCTCGGATGCTTCGATCGAGGTCCGGGATGACGGTGCGGAAGTCGCGAGGCTGGCGATTGATTTCGCCTCCGACTATGTCGACGGACGCCCGCTCCGCTGGAGCCCGGTCGTCGTCGAGCTGTTCATGGCCGACTGGCTCCCTCGCAAGATCACCTTCGCCGACGAACTCGAGCCCTCCGTGCCCGCGGCTCTTGGGGCATGGGTCCGCTTCGCGGGAAGAACGCGAGGCATCCCCGTGGAGGCGATCGACGAAACGGTCGTCTCGATCGAGCCCTGCATCGAGCCGATGCGCGAAGCCATCGAGGCGGGCTCTTCCAGTCCCGCCACCATGTTGATCAGGGCCGCCGAAGACGCGGGAGTCGACCTGAGCGACCAGGCGGCACTCGACACCTTCATCGCCGGCTGGAACGCTCGCAGCCTGGAAGGATGAAGCTGTCCGGCGTATCCATCGGCCGTAGGAGCGCACGAATCAGCGCCGGCCAAGCCTCGCGTGGATTCGGAACGGCCTCAGATCGATTCGTCCGGATCCTCGTCGGGGCCGGTTTCGCGGCCGTACTGATCGGGGATCGACCCCCAACCCCAGATCGCAACCGGCCGGCGCGGCGGCGGACCCGGTCCCCATTCCTCGCGAGGGTCGACCTTGTCGGGCAGGACCTCGCAGCGATGGCGCCAGCTGTCCCCGAGGTCGAAGGTGAAGACGAACTTTTCGCCCGGTTTCAACTCCCTGACTGGTTTCAGCTCGCCCTGATCTTCCCAGCTGAGGTCCGGTTCGAAGGAGTCGTCGGAGTAGCCGATCAAGCGACCGTCAGCGAGTTCGAATTCATGCAGGTGGGACAAATCCCATCGGGCGAAGGCCGCGTTGATCGCTTCGGCAAACTGGCCGAAAGTGTGAGAGGGGCCGCAGATGAAGATCCTGCCCGGGCTCGGGTCGAGCTCCAGCCCACCACCACCGAGGAGGTCGACTTTGATCTGGATCCAGGTTCGGGCCACGTTGTGGGGAGGGTATCGTGGCGTCGATCGAGCCCTTTCGACCGGCAATCAGCTGGACGTTCTGGAAACGGTCGCGAGCCAGCTGCGCGGCGATAGGGCTTCGAGGTCAGGGCGAATCGTCGATAAGGCGCATCTGCCGACGGTTCTTGACCAGTTCAAAGGGATCTTCCGTCGCCCGGGGCGGACGTGAATCCCGGATCTGCTTGCGTCTGGTGACCAATTCGTCTGAAGCGAGGTAGTAGCGCCCACGACGCTCGCCAACGGGCTCCAGTAGCCCTGCATCAACCATCGACTTCAGATCACGACTGGCGGTGAGGTCGCGGATCTCCTCACCAGCGGAATCTTCAACGACCTTCATGTAGGCGCCTCGCCTGAGCCGGAGACCGTAGGCAGCTTCCATCAAGCCCGCAACGCATCGCTCCGGAAGGCCGCTGCGTTCAGCCAACTCCCAGCAGGCATTCCAGAGGCTCTCGACTTCCTCGCGCCGTCTAATGAAGGTTCGAGCCTGCAAGTAGTGAGCTCGGAGGCAGAACCTTATCCATGGCCTGGCGTCCCTTTCGGGGTGCCAGGCTCCGGCTCCCACCTCTGCGAGTACGTCGTAGTAGGCATCGGTGTTTCGCCCGAGGAACTCTTCGATGCTGGAGAAAGCCGGCGCAACG
>JBBRVF010000198.1:0-3682 GCA_038247145.1 Solirubrobacterales bacterium
AGGGCTGTACCGCCGAAGAGACCGCTCTCCGGGCCGAAGCGGCCCGCGAGAACCTCGGCACCTGGATCATGGTCGATACGCTCGAGTACCTGCGCAAGGGCGGCCGGATAGGCAGCGCCCAGGCCTGGATCGGCTCGGCGCTCAAGATCAAACCGATCATCACGCTCGAGGAAACCGTCAAGCCGGTCGAGAAGGTCCGCACCCAGGCGAAGGCGATGCAGCGGCTCAAGGACATGGCGACCGAGATCGCCCGCAGCGGAGAGACCAGCTGGACCGCCCAGCACATCCAGGCGCCGGAGCTTGCCGGGGACCTCGCCGCGCACTGCCGTGAGGTCTTCCAGTGCGAGGGCGCCTTCCTCGACGAGATGTCGACCGTGCTCGGTTGCCACGCCGGTCCGGGTCTGGTCGCCCTCGGAACCATGCCGACCGAGCTGGTCGGGTCCAAGTTTTGAACCTCGCGGTCACCGCGATCGGCCGTGACCGGCCGGGGATAGTCGCCGGGATCACCGGCGCACTGCTCGACTTCGGCGGCAACGTCGACGACTCCCAGATGTCGATCCTGCATGGCCAGTTCGCGGTGATGCTGATCGTCTCGGTCCCGAGGGCTCCGAACTCGAATCGATCTCGGGGCGCCTGGAGGAAGTCGGCCGGGAGCTCGAACTCGGGGGGATCACGGTCAGCGAGGTCTCCGACCTCGACCGCGGAGCCGGACCCTCCCACGTACTGACTGTCTACGGGGCCGACCGCCCGGGGATCGTCCACGACGTCGCCGCCCTGCTGGCCGACCACGGGGTCAACATCACCGACCTGAGGACCAAACGGACAGGAGGATCGGACGCCCCGCTCTACACGATGATGATCGAGGTCTCCATTCCTTCGCCCGATCCCGGCCTCGGCGAGGCCCTGGAGGGCTTCGCCGCCGAGAAGAGCTTCGAGGCGCACCTGGCCGAGCTGGAAACCGAAGTCCTCTGAAGCTACCGTGGCCGTCCGCGAGGTCCTGACCTATCCGCATCCCCTGCTGAAGCAGGTCTGCGCGCCGGCCCAGCCGGAGGAGATCGAGCCGGTGGTAAGAGACCTGCTGGATACGATGGGCTCCTTCGAGCACTGCATCGGCCTCGCCGCGCCCCAGATCGGTCATGCCCTGCGGATCGCGGTGGTCGATATCACCGACCACCCCCGGGCGAAGGACCCCCACGGACTGATGGTGCTGGTCAACCCCAAGGTGACGGCGCGCTCCGAGGGCTCCAAGGTCAGCCGTGAAGGCTGCCTCAGCCTGCCCGACCTGACCGCCAACGTGCGTCGTCCGAGAAAGGCGACCGTCGCCTTCGGCGACCGGGAGGTCGAGCTCAAGGGCTTCGAAGCCCGCTGCGTGCTCCACGAGATCGACCACCTGGACGGCATCCTCTTCCTCGACCGCGTCGCCTCGATCACCGACGACCTCTTCCGCCGTCAGAACTACGCCTGACCAACCGATCGTCCCGAGCCTGGGTCCTGGTTCGAAGGCCCGTTTCGGGCTAGCGGCGGCGGAGGGCCATCAGGCCTCCGACCACAAAACCGGTGGCGACGGCGCCGATCACGATCGAGCGGCGGTGCTTCTTGATCTGGCTGCGCCAGTCGGTGATTTCGGTGACCCGCTCACGGAGGTGGTCGACCGACTCGCCGAGTTCCTGGCGCTGGCGGTCCATATCGGCCCGGATCTGCTCGGAGGTGCGGTTCGGGCGCGGAGGGGTCGGAGGCTTGAAGGGCGAGCCCGGCGAACCGCCCGGGGGGGCCGGTGCGCCTTCGACGGGAGAGAAGCGGCCGCCGGTCGCTTCGGGGCGGTAAGGCTCGGGCACTCCCGGATCCTTGCTTTCGCTCATTTCTCCTCCTCGCCCGCGGTCAGAACCGCACGGGTTTTCTGAGCCTGTTCGATCGCCTCGGTAGGTACCGGAGCGCCGGTCTTCTCGAAGGAGCGGTAGGCAAAGTAACCGGCCCCGGCGGCGATCAGCAGGAAGAGCACCGCCTCGATCAGGTATCCGGCCCAGGGCTCGCCCTCAAAGAAGAGCGAGTTGAGGCCGAGCGCGAAGGCATGCATCAGCAGGATCAGCGCAAAGAAAGCGAAGATTCCGGCGGCGATTCCGACTGCGGAGCCGCGGACAAGCGTGGTGACCTTCTCGGTGACCTCGGTCTTGGCAAGCTCGATCTCCTCGCGGACCAGGTTCGAGGTCTGCTCGGTGACCTCGTAAACGAGTTCGCCGACAGTCTTCTCGGAATCCGGGCGATTGGGGTCGCGTGGCGCCATGGCTATTCGGGGGGATCCTCGTTGAAAATGCGGCGATAGGCGACGGCGGTCAGCCGGGCCGCGATCAGCGTGGCCAGCGCGCCGCTGGCGGTGAGCATGAGGCTCCAGGTGACCCGTTTGACGATCTCGTTGTCCTTGTCCATATGGGGTCTCACAATACCCACCGTGCCCCCATCGGTAACCCCGGTCCGGCCACTGAACCCCGCATTCCCCGGACGGACGGCCGCAGGGCGGCGGTATCCGGACGTTCAGCGCAGGTCGAGACCGTCGCAGATCGTCGTCACGACCAGGTCCTCCGCCCCGTCGAAATCGGCCTCCTCGGCCGGGATCAGGCCGAAAATCCAGCCGGAGAGCAGCTGCTCGATCACCCCGTAGAAGGTCATCGACGCGAAATAGGCGTCGACATCGCCCCTGAACTTGCCGGCTGCCTGACCTTCAGAGACGATCTTGGCGATCAGCCGGTAGGCCTCATGGATCTGTTCGAGATGGGTCTGACCGAAGGAATTGGCGGCGCGGGTGACTTCGACGATGATCACCTTCATCAGCTCGGGGTCGTAGCGGTAGGAATCGATGATGAAGCCGGCGACCGTGCCGAGCTTCTCCTGAGGTGAGAGCGTGCTTTCGTCGGCGGCCCTGATCGCTTCGATCAGCAGCGACCAGCGCTGGCGAAAGAGCTCATCGAGCACGTTTTCTTTCGAGTCGAAGTAGTGGTAGACCAGCCCGTACGCGACGTCGGCCTCGTCAGCGATATCGGCGACACGGGTCGAGTGGAAACCTTGCCGGGCGAATACCCGGACCGCCGCATCGAGGATCTGGCGCCGCCTTTCTGCGGCCGCTTCCCGGGCCATCAGCCCCGTCCTCCCGTGCGTGCCTGCTCGGTCTGCTCCTGCTCGACCTGCTCGCCCTCGAGATGCTGCTCCTCCAGATGCTCGAAGAGCTCCGGCCGGCGATTCGCGAGCGCCGGCAGGGAAGCCCTGACCCGGTCCTGTTCGCCGAGGTCAAGTTCGGCCGCCGCAAATCCTTCGCTGTCACCGTCGCATTCGGCCAGGATCCTGCCCCACGGGTCGACGATCATCGAGTGACCCCAGGAGTCGTATTTCGGCTCAGCCCGACCAACCTGACCGGCTGCGAGGACGAAAACCTGGTTCTCGATCGCCCGGGCCCGGACCAGGACCTCCCAGTGGTCGCGACCGGTGGGTACGGTGAATGCGGAAGGCAGGGTGAAGACGGTCGCCCCTCGATCGACCAGGGAGCGGAACAGTTCGGGAAAGCGCAGGTCGTAACAGACCGCCATTCCGATCAGGGCCGGCCCGCTCTCGACCACCACGACCTCGTCACCGGCGTCTTCGACCTCCGACTCGCGGTAAGAGACCCCTTCGACTTCGACATCGAACATGTGGA
>JBBRVF010000199.1:0-3682 GCA_038247145.1 Solirubrobacterales bacterium
GGTCACCATCAGGAGCGCGACGGCCAGCTTCGAGATGACAAGCCTCAAGCGCCGCGGATCGGCAGTCAAAGTGCGACGCAGGGTGTTCTGGCCGTATTCGACGCCGAACATCCAGACCCCGAAAACGATCGAGGCGATCGCCGATGAAAACCCGATCGCGATTTCGATCGCCGCCAGGTCGTCGCCGAGGCCCCACTGCCAGGTCGCGGCGAGACCGAGCACGGCACAGAGTGTCACGGCGAACAGGCACCACAGCGGCGTCGGCATCGAGCGGACCTTGTGCAGCTCAGCCCGCATGCTGGTCCTGCTTTCCTTCGGTGAGCCCGAGGAAAACACGCTCGAGATCGGGCTTGTCCTGTCGCAGGCCGGATATGTAGATGCCTTCGGCGGCCAGCACGCAACTGAGTTGCGATCCGTCCCGGATCGGCCCGGAAACCGCGAGCGAGCCGGGGCCCTTCGGCTCGACGGTCAGACCCAGACCGGCAAGCGAAGCGGATGCTGCCGGGATCTCGCTTTCGGCGACCTCGACCAGATAGGACCCGGAGGCTACGGAGCTCGACAGGAGCTCCGCCATCGTGCCGTCGGCGACCAGGCTGCCCCGGTTGATGATCGTCGCGCGGTCGCACATCAGCTCGACTTCCGACAGCAGGTGGGAAGAAACGAGCACGGTGACTCCCCGCTGCGGAAGGCCTGCGATCAGGTCCCTGATCTCGACGATCCCCGAAGGATCGAGGCCGTTGGTCGGCTCGTCGAGGATGACCAGCCGCGGCCGGCCGAGCAGGGCGATCGCAAGGCCGAGTCGCTGCTTCATGCCCATCGAAAAGCCGCCGGCATTGGAGTTCGCCCTTTCGGAGAGACCGACCAGGGCCAGCAGCGAGTCGATCTCCGCGGAAGCTCCGCGCAGCGCGAGCGCAGCCGCCTGGATCTTCATGTTCTGCCGGGCCGAAGCGCGGGCGTAGAGCGACGGACCCTCCACGAGGGCGCCCGTCTGACGTATCGCCGAGGCGAAGCCACGCCCCCCGGTCGCAGCTCCGAGCAGGCTGGAGGAACCGGAATCGGGGCGGGTCAGGCCGAGCAGGACGCGGATCGCGGTCGTCTTGCCCGATCCGTTCGGGCCGAGCAGGCCGCAGACCGAACCTTCCGGCACAGCGAAAGAAAGGTCACGCAGGGCGACAGTGCTGCCGAAGCTCTTCTTCACGCCTTCGAAACCGGCCAGCATCATTCTGCCCCCGCGGCATCCCACGGGCTCGCACCGCCGAGAACGGCTTCGCCGTAGGCCTCGAAGCGGCCGGCCGAGATCGCTTGCCTGGCTTCAGACATCAACTGCTCCATATAAGACAGATTGTGTTCTACCAGTAGCCGGACCGCAGTCAATTCCTCCGAGCGGGAGATGTAGTTCAGGTAGTCG
The DNA here is from genome assembly GCA_038247145.1 of Solirubrobacterales bacterium. Classification (GTDB taxonomy): domain Bacteria; phylum Actinomycetota; class Thermoleophilia; order Solirubrobacterales; family 70-9; genus 67-14. The sequence goes on from JBBRVF010000199.1 coordinate 1,409, forward strand.
ACGTCGTAGTCGCTACAGGCCGTGCAGCCGCAGCCCTCGACCAGCGGCCCACGCCGGCCGGCCGAGTAGCCCTTGCGGATATCGATCCGGTAGCGGGAATCCGGCAGCGGGGCCAGGGCCATGCCGTGCCTGGCCAGCCGGGTCGGCACGGCGCAGTCGAAGGTGTCAAGACCGAGCGCGATGCCTTTGATCAGGTCGTCGATCTCGCCGATTCCGAGCAGGTGCTTCGGGGCATCGACCGGGAGGTGGGGAACGGTGAAGGCGAGGACTTCGGCCATCTCGGGCTTGTCCCGGCCCAGAGTCCCCCCGATCGCGATGCCGTCCACCCCCGCAGCAGCCACCGCCTCGCAGGATTCCAGTCGCAGATCCTCATAGGTGCCCCCCTGGACGATGCCGAAGACAGCCTGCCCGACCGGACCGTTGTCCCGATGCCAGTCGAGGCATCGGTCGAGCCATCGGTGAGTCCGCTCGGTCGACCGGGCCGTGTACTCACGGTCGGCGTGGAAAGGCGTGCATTCGTCGAAGACCAACGCGATGTCGGAGCCGAGCGATGCCTGAACCGACATCGAGCTTTCGGGCGAGAGCATCAGCTCGGATCCGTCGCGGTACGAGCGAAACCTGACCCCCTCCTCCTCGATGCCCAGGGTTGCCGCCAGTCCCTGCATCTTGCGGCCGGTGCCCTTGATCTCCTCGGCGATACCGCCATGCGCCAGAGAGAAGACCTGGAAACCTCCGGAATCGGTGATGATCGGCGAGCCCCAGGCCATGAACTCGTGGAGGCCACCGGCCTTCTCGATCCGCTCCGTCCCGGGGGCGACCAGCAGGTGATAGGTATTTCCGAGCACCATCTCGAAGCCAAGCGACTTCACTTCCCGGGAAGACATTCCCCTGACGCTGCCTTTGGTCGCCAGCGGTACGAAGGCCGGGGTCTCGACCGGGCCGTGAGGGGTGAGCAGGCGGCCGCGGCGGGCGACGCCGTCGCGGGCTTCGATCTCGAAGCTGAGTCTGGCGGGATCGTGGCGCACGGAACCGCAGGCTACCCGTAGGGCCGAGTCAGGCGATCAGGGAGCGACCGGTCATCGCCGCCGGCTGCTCGATACCGAGCATCTCGAGCACCGTCGGGGCGACGTCGGCCAGCACACCGTCGGCAGCGAGGTCCGGTCCGGGACCGGTCAGGATCAGCGGCACCGGGTTCAGCGAATGGGCCGTATTCGGGGAACCGTCGGGTTCGAGCATGTGGTCGGCGTTGCCGTGGTCGGCGGTGATCAGGCAGGCGCCGCCGGACTCGTGAACGGCGTCGACCACGTCGGCCAGGCAGCTGTCGACGGCTTCGATCGCCGCTACCGCCGCCGGGATCACGCCGGTATGGCCGACCATGTCCGGGTTGGCGAAGTTGATCACCCCGAAGCGCGGACGGTATTCCCTCCAGCCCTCGATAAAGGCGTCCGCAGCCCCACGGGCGCTCATCTCCGGCTTGAAATCGTAGGTCGGCACGTCACGCGGGGAGGGAACCAGGCTGCGGTGCTCGCCCTGCCACTCCTCTTCACGCCCGCCGTTGAAGAAATACGTGACGTGGGCGTACTTCTCGGTCTCCGCGACGTGGACCTGGGGCCCGCCTTCTTCGGATATGACCTTGGCCAGAGTCACCGAAGGCCGCTGCTCTGGAAAAGCGACCGGGTACGGCCAGCCCTTGCGGTAGACGGTCATCGTGGTCAGGTCGACCAGCGGGCCGCCGGAGCGCGGGAAGTTGTCGAATTCCGGGTCGGCCAGGGCCCTGGTCAGCTCCCGTGCCCGGTCCGGTCGGAAGTTGATGAAGATCGCGACGTCGCCTTCGGCCATGCCGTCGTAGGCCCCGATCACGGTCGGCTTGACGAACTCGTCGGTCTGTTCGCTTTCGTAGGCGTCGGCCAGGGCGGAAGCACTGTCGGCGGCCCGCGGCCCCTCGCCATGGACGATCGCGTCGTAGGCGAGCTTCAGCCGCTCCCAGCGGGTGTCGCGGTCCATCGCGTAATAACGGCCACTGACCGTGCCGATCCGTCCAGTCGAGCGCAACCAGCGCTCGAGTTCCTCGAGGTACTGGGCGCCGCCATGGGGCAGGGTGTCGCGGCCGTCGGTGATCGCGTGGAAGACGACGTCCGGCACACCTTCCTGGCCGGCCAGTTCGACGCAAGCCTCGAGGTGCTCCCAGCCGGAGTGCACGCCACCGTCGGAAACCAGCCCGATCAGGTGGAGCCTGCCCCGCGGGCTTTTCGCGGCCCGTCGGCAGGCGCCGAC
>JBBRVF010000200.1:0-3637 GCA_038247145.1 Solirubrobacterales bacterium
CCCTTCTCCCGATCGGTCGAGCTTGCGGGTGATCGCGATCTCGGTGAATTCGGAGTCGATACCGGCGTCGGAGTTGTCGATAACCACCTCGACTTCGGCCGAGGAACGCGCACCGACATTCTTGCCGCCGACCGAGATCACGTCCTGCATCGAAGCGCCACGCACGGCACCGGGACTCTGTTCGCCCAGGGCCCAGAGCACCGCGTCGGTGATGTTCGACTTGCCGGATCCGTTGGGGCCGACGACCACGCTCACCCCGGGGGCGAAGCGCAGCTCGGTCTTCTCCGGGAAGGACTTGAAGCCCTTCATGGTCACTGAACTCAGGAACATGACTACCTAAGGCTGCCGTTCGCATCGGACGGTTCGACGGTCAGCCACCGAGCGACTCCAGGCCACGTTCGGCGGCTGCCTGACCGGCAGCCTTCTTGCTGCGGCCCTCGCCACGGCCGATCTCCCGACCCCCAAGCCTGACCACGACTTCGTAGGTCCGCTGATGGGCCGGCCCCCGGGCATCGACCACTTCGTATTCGACCACGCTGCCTTCGCGGGCGACACTCTCCTGAAGCGCCGACTTGAAGTCGGTACGCACGCTGCGTACAGTCTCGATCCGCGCCCTGAAAGCCTCTTCGACCGCGGCTGCGGTCCGCTCATAGCCGAACTCGAGGAAGCAGGCGCCGATCATCGCCTCGGTGATCTCGGGCAGCGGCCTTTCGCCTTCGAGCAGCAGGCGGGCTGGAGTCTGAGTGCCTTCGGGACCACCCGGATCGGCGGCGATCAGCATCTCGGGGATCCCCAGCTCCCGGCCGACCGACGCGCAGGAGGTGCCGCTGACCGCCTGGTTGAGGATCTTGGTCAGCTCGCCGGCATCGAGGGCGAGATGGTCGCGGTAGAGACCGTCGGCCACCGCGAGTCCGAGCACGCTGTCTCCGAGCAGCGCCAACCGCTCGTAAGATCCGATCCTCTCCCTGGCCCACGAGGAGTGAGTCAGTGCGACGCGCCTGGATTCTTCGGGCAGCGCGTCGATCAGGTCGCCAAGCGCATCTCCGGCGGACCCGCCGCCGGAACGCCGCTCACGAGCCCGTCTTAACCAGGACAAAGTCAACTGCGTCTCCAACTGTATTCAGCTCGCTCGCCTCCTTCTCGGAGACCGAAATTCCGTAGCGGTCCTCGAGCTCCATGACCAGCTCGTAAAGATCGAGCGAGTCGGCGTCGAAATCCTCCTTGAATCGTGCCTCGGGGGTGACTTCTGCGCGGTCAAGCTCGAGCTCGGTGGCCAGGTGCTCGCGCACCAGGTCCATGACTTCGTCCCGGTTCATCCCTGATTTCCTATCACGCCTGGTCCCCGGAACCAATTGCGCCGCGATTGAGTCCCACGCGGTGGAGCATCTCTTCGGTGAGGCCGGGAGCGTCTACCGACGCTCCGCGTGCGGCGACACGAATCGCATTGGCTACGCCATCCGGGCCGGAGCTGCCGTGACCGACCACGGCGACGCTTCGAAGGCCGAGCAGGATGGCACCGCCGGTCGTATCCGGGTGAAGGTCGCTTCTGAGGCCGTTCAGGGCCGGCTTCAGCATCAGGCCGCCGACTGCCGAGAGCGGATTGCTGCGAGCGGCGTCAGCGATCGCACCGGTGACCAGCTTGACCACGCCCTCCATCGTCTTGATGACTACGTTGCCGGTGAAACCGTCGGTGACGATCACGTCGGCGCCGGCGGCCGGAATGTCGCCGCCCTCGACGTTGCCGATGAAGTCGATCTCGCCGGACTCACTGAGAACGCGGTTGGCCTCGATCTCCTCGCTGCGTCCTTTGCCGGATTCCTCGCCGACCGAGAGCAGGCCTATCGTCGGTGACTCGACCCCCATCACGGCAGTCGAGAAGGCCGCGCCGAGGTAGGCGAACTGGATCAGGTGCTGGGCGCGCACCTCGACGTTTGCGCCGATATCGAGGAAGAGAACCGGCCTGCCGGGCAACGGGACCACCGCGGCCAGCGCCGGCCGCTTGACTCCCCGCAGCCGCTTCAGGCCGAAGGTGGAGGCGGCCATGGCGGCACCGGTGGAGCCGAGGCTTACCACCGCTTCCGATTTGCCTTCGCGAGCGTCATCGACAGCCCGGACAATTGAGGCGTCTGGCCGGCTCCTGACCGCAGGCAAGGGATCATCCTGGTTGGTGATCGACTCCCGGACGTCGATCAGCTCGGCGCCGGGTGTATCGCCCAGGTCGATTCGGTCGGCAGGCCCGAATACACGGACCTCGATACCGTCTTCGACCGCCAGACGCACACCTGCTTCAAGTACGTCGAAGCCTTTCTCCACCCCGAAACCGTCGAGCGCGACCGTGGTCCCGCTGAGGGACGACAACTACTCCCCCGTGGGAGGAAGGCCCTCGGTGCCGGGCCTGCGCTGCGCGATCACTTCACGACCGGCGTAGTCACCGCAGGACGGGCAGACCCGATGCGGGAGCCGCGGCGAGTGACACTTGACGCAGTGGTTGACCCGGGCCTTGGCGGCCTTGTGGGTGGCGCGACGCTTGTCGCGGCGGGTGCGTGAGGTTCTCTTCTTCGGTACGGCCATAACGACGGCGCAGTCTAGAGAAAAGCTGCTGCCTCCGCTTTGCCAGAGGCGGGCAGAGCCGTGTCAGCCGAGCTCCCGCAGCTTCGCCCAGCGCGGATCGGTGTTCTGGCCGTGATCGTGGGCTCCAGGCTCGGCTCCGTTCAGACTTTCGCCGCAGTAGGCGCAGAGCCCGGCGCAGTCGGGCCGGCAAACGATCTGATTGGGAAGAGAGAGGATCAGCGCATCGTGAGTCCAGGAGGCGAGGTCGAGGATGCCGTTCTCGACATAAGGGCTCTCCAGCTCCGCCGCGCTCGCCTCGTCGCTTTCGTCTTCGTCGCCGGTGCCGGGCCGGACCGGGATTGGCTGGGGCGGCTGGCTGACCTCGCGCACATCCACCGTCACCGTCGCGACCGCGGGTTCGAGGCAGCGGTAACACGGGCCCGACAGCCCGACTTCGAAGCGCAGCCTGAGCGCGAAGCCCGTGCTTGTTCGCGAGACATCAAGCCGAAAACCGGTCTCCGGTGGCTCCGGGCGGTAGCTCTGACCGCCGAGCTGGACATCCTCGGGGGCAATCTGACCCTGAAGCTGCCTGGCGTCTCCATAAGTGAGACCGAGGGAGTCGAGGTCCACAGTTTCCATCAGCATGGTGCTTCTCCAGACGGGCAGGGGTCTACGATGTCGATCCGCCTACCAGCGTAACGAGATGAGCAGACCGCACTCCACACCAGACGAATCGACCTACCTCGCCTCGGTCAGGTCGCAGGTCCCCGACTACGACGAACTCCAGATTGCGGCAGTGGAAGCCGCGCCATTCGAGCCAGAGACGGTGCTCGAACTGGGGATCGGGACGGGTCATACGAGCGCCAGGCTGCTCCAGAGGTTTCCCGAGGCCCGGATCACCGGCCTCGACAGCGATCCGACCATGGTCTTCCGCGCCCGCGAACAGATCAGCGACGTCAAGCTGGCCCGCATGGAGGATCCGCTGCCTGACGGGCCGTGGGACCTGGTGATCTCGGTGCTGTCGATCCACCGGATCACCGACGAGCAGAAACGGGTCCTGTTCCGACGGGTCCGCGAGCAGGCGCGC
>JBBRVF010000201.1:0-3616 GCA_038247145.1 Solirubrobacterales bacterium
GCCAAGAACACCGCGGTCCGCTACGACGGGGTCAAGCTGAACATCATCGACACCCCCGGCCACGCCTACTTCGGCGGTGAGGTCGAGCGCGGCCTGACGATGGTCGACGGCGTGCTGCTGCTGGTCGACTCCTCCGAGGGCCCGCTGCCCCAGACCCGCTTCGTGCTGGTCAAGGCACTCGAAGCCGGCCTGCCGGTGATCCTGGTGGTCAACAAGGTCGATCGGCCGGATGCCCGTATCGCCGAAGTGGTCGACGAGGTCTACGAGCTTTTCATGGACCTCGGCGCCGAAGGCGATCAGATCGAGTTCCCGATCGTTTATACCAACGCCAAGGCCGGCTGGGCTTCGCTGACCGAAGGGGAGGAGGGCGAAGACCTCGGCCCCTTGATGGATCTGATGATCGAGCACATCCCGGCGCCGGAATACGACCCGGAGCATCCCCTCCAGGCCTACGTAACCAACCTCGACGCATCGCCCTACCTGGGCCGCCTGGCGCTCTGCCGGGTCATGCACGGCACGATCCGCTCCGGCGTGCCGATCGCATGGTGCCGGGCCGACGGCGAGATCGTCAAGGCGACCGTCTCCGAGCTTTTCGTCACCGAGGCACTGGAAAGGGTTCCTGCCGATGAAGCCGGACCGGGGGAGATCATCGCGGTCGCCGGCCTGCCGGACGTAACCATCGGCGAGACCCTGGCCGACCTCGAGGACGCCCGCCCGCTACCGGTGATTCAGGTGGACGAACCATCGCTCTCGATCGAGGTCGGGATCAACACCTCGCCGCTGGCCGGTCGAGAAGGCAGCAAGGTGACGGCCCGCCAGATTCAGAACCGCCTCGACCAGGAGCTTCTCGGCAACGTCTCGATCCGTGTGCTGCCCACCGAGCGGCCCGATGCCTGGGAGGTCCAGGGCCGCGGCGAGCTTCAGCTGGTTGTGCTGCTGGAGATCATGCGGCGTGAAGGATTCGAGCTGACCGCCGGTCAGCCGAGAGTTGTCACGCGCGAGATTGATGGCCAGATCCACGAACCGATGGAAGCGCTGCAGATCGACGTGCCGGAGGAGTTCGTCGGCCCGGTAACTCAGCTTCTGGCGGCGCGCAAAGGCCGTATGGAGAACATGGTCAGCCAGTCCGATTCCCGCAACCGGCTCGACTACGTGATCCCGGCCCGGGGGCTGGTCGGCTTCCGGACCGAGTTCCTCACTGAGACCCGCGGCACCGGCATCATGAACCATGTTTTTCATGCGTGGGAGCCGTGGGCCGGTGACATCACGACCCGCAGCACCGGTTCGCTGGTGGCCGACCGCAAGGGCGACACGGCGAGCTTCGCCCTGTTCGGACTTCAGGAGCGCGGCGGAATGTTCGTCGGGCCGGGCGAAGAGGTTTACGAAGGCATGATCGTCGGCGAGCACACCCGCGCCAACGATCTCGATGTAAACGCGGTTAAAGAGAAACAGCTGACCAACATGCGCTCCGCGAACTCGGACGTACTCGTGCGGCTGACCCCGCCGAAGGAGCTGACGCTCGAGTCTGCGATCGAATTTCTGCGTTCGGACGAGGCGGTCGAGATCACGCCCAAGACGCTCCGGCTGCGCAAGGTGGTGCTCGACGGCACCGAGCGCGCCAAAGCCGCCCGCAAGATCAAGAACCTCTCGCGCTAAGAGAAACGGGTGGCGAGGCCCTGCGCCTCACCACCCGTTGTCCCTCCCCTTATTTCGCCCTGCTCTGCATCCCTCCCCGGCAAGCTGGACTGCTGATGAAACCGTCCAGTGGGGTCAGGGTTGCGGTGCTCGGCCGATTTCTTTATCGCGCTATATGTCAGGCCGGCGCGAAGACTTTGCGGAAGGTGTTCAAGGCCCGAGGCGAGCCCCATGGGGTCAGCCTGCGGGAGGTCACCGAGCGCATCGGGTTCTTACGGTCCATGGCGATCGAAACCCACTCTGCCCAGTCCGTCTTCAGGGTCAGGTCGGGGCTCGAAGCTTGGCCGTGGAGGGCCCTTGATCGGCCGTTCTCGACCACGATGTGCCAGGGATCGGCGTCGGTGAAACTCCACTCGACTGTGAAGGGGCCGGCTCCGACCTCGTTCGCATTCGACACCCTGGCCATCGTGTCGAAATGGATGCTCTGGATTTCGACCGAGCCGTCCGGGCGTTCGCACGGTTCGCCGGTCACTCCGGCAAGCATCAGCTTGACCTCATCCTCCGCGATCTGATCGATGCTCATTTCGGGGTCGAACGGCCAGACGTCTGCCGGCATCTCTTCGCGGGGGTATCCGATCATCCTCCAGCGCTGCTGGATCAGGCGCAGGCTGAGGGCCGTGATGTCCTCCAGTGAGAAACCCCAGCATTCGGTGTACTCGCGGTCGAATCCGGGCGGACAGAAGACTCCGAGCGTGTAGGGATCGACCTCCCGGAGCAGTTCCACGACAGCCGCCCGGCACTCTTCCGACTGCGGCACGATCTCGGACAGAGTCTTGACTCCGAAGGCGATGTGGCGCTGCTCGTCGCGGGAAATGTGGCGCATGCCTTCCGTGAAACCGGGCATCGAGCCGGCCCTGGTGAAGAAGTCCTCGATGTAATGCTGGCCGGGCTGGGCCAGTGTTCCTTCGACGACCATGTGGTAGAGCGTCACCGCCTGCGCGTACTTGGGGAGGGAGCGATCGGCCCGCAGCTCGTCGGCCATCCGGTCGAGCCGGTTGAATACCCCGCGATAGCCCCAGCCGAGTTGCGGAAGTGTCGCTTCCAGCGTCGTAGCGATGTCGTCGCCGGCGCCCAGCACCTCTTTGAAGAAGCGGTGGAAATGAACGGAGTGGCGGGCTTCGTCGACCTGCTGGGTGGTCAGGAAGTAGGCCTGCTCTTCGGTCGGGGCGGCATCGATGTAGGGGGAGAGGTTGTCGGCAACCGAGTCTTCGCCGTAGAAGAACATCGAGTACATCCAGAGCGCCGACTTTCGCTGCATGTCGGTGAGGTCTTCCCAGCCTTCCCGGTCGCGGGAGAAGTCGAGCCCCATCGCACTCCAGTTGTTCTCTTCCCAGCGGCGATAGAGATCGACATATGAGATCGAGGCGGTCGAGCTCGTTTTCGGTTCAGTTGCTGCTACTGACACGGCGACTCCGGTCGGGGCGGGAACGGACGGCGTCAGTATAAATGCCGGGGTACGCGAAAGAGGCCGGGCTCTCAGGCCTCCAGTTTCGACCTTGCCGAGCGGACCTCGCCCACGGCTTCCTCGCGGGTCATACCGAGTCCGATCAACAGGTCGGTAGCTGTCGCGCGGACCTGGGAGATGATCACGCTGACCGCGAGGTTGGAAGTCTCGTCGAGGGCCGCGGCGGCCGCCGCGGCGGCCTTCAGAGCGGCTTTGCGTGTAGCCGAATGCCGCGGCGCGCCGCCGAGGTGCTGGTCCAGCGATCGTACGGCGGTGGCGAGATCCCGGATCGAGTCGGTCGCGACAGGTGGGATGTGCTCGTTGAGGTCGATCGCGCGGACCGCGGCGCGGGCCAGTACTCGTGTATTGCGGATCATCAGGTCTACCGGCTCGGCCGCCGCAGCCAGCTGGTCCACCCGTCCGCGCTGGGGTCTGCGGATCGGCGAGAGCGAGATCGTCTCGCGGCCGGCCTCGACC
>JBBRVF010000202.1:0-3603 GCA_038247145.1 Solirubrobacterales bacterium
GGCCTGCCGCGACGACGCCGCCTGGGACCTCAAGGCCCGGACCGACGGCTCTGTGACCAAGACCCTGCCGGCCCGCGAGCTGATGAACCAGATCGCCGACGCCGCCTGGCAGTGCGCCGACCCGGGGATGCAGTACGACACGATCATCAACCGCTGGCACACCTGCCCGAACTCGGGCCGGATCAACGCCTCGAACCCGTGCTTTCCAGGTGACGCCCGGGTCCACACCACCCACGGCCTGATGCCGATCGCAGAGCTCCACAGCAGGAGGCTCGTCGGCGAAAGTGTCGACGTCTACACCCACCGCTCGACCGCCGGCGAGAACGGCGCCGAACCGCGGTCCAAGGGCGAGGGCGTTGTTTCATCGACCCCTCTTGAGGTCCGGCAGACCGGAATCAAGCCGATCGTCAACCTCGAGTTCTCGAACGGCGCGAGCCTGAGGTGCACGCCAAACCACAGGCTGTGGACCGAGCGCGGTTACGTAGCCGCCGAAGAGCTGACCACCGACGATCGGGTCATGCTCAATGACAGCGTGACCGCGACGACCGACGCGTCCGCGGAGCTTCCAATCAAGGTCGAGGCGCTGGCCGGCTCATTCAGCCGAGGTGGATCGCTTTCCCACACCGCGATGCCCACACACTGGAGCGACGGGCTGGCCGAGATGACCGGCCACCTGATCGGTGACGGCTGTCTGACCGACATCCAGACCAACTGGACCTACGGCGGCGACGATATCGCCGACGGCATGGTCGAATCACACGAGCGCGAGCTGACCGGACTGTTTGGCGGCGTCTCCCTTCAGGAGATGGACAACGGCACGGTCCAACTCCGGCTCGGAAGTGCCGCGGTGCGCGAATTTTTCAAGGGGCTCGGCGTTACTAGCGCCCGTGCCCACGATAAGCGGGTACCGAAGGCTGTGCTGACCGCGCCCCCGACGGTTCAGGCCCGGTTCCTGGCCGGCCTGTTCGGCGCGGACGGTTGCGTGTCGAGGGTCGAAGGTGACGGCAAGGCCAATCGCTACGTTGGCCTGGGAAGCCGTAGCCGCAAGCTGCTCAAGGACGCCCAGAGCCTGCTCAACACCTTCGGCATCCGCGGCAGGATCTACCGGGTCTCCGAAAGCGAGGGGCCGTCGTTCACCTACACGCGAAAGGACGGTACCCAGGTCGAGTACAACTCCCGCGAGGGCTTCGACCTGCGGATCACCGGAACCGACATGGCCCGGTTCGCCGAGCGGATCAACTTCTCGACGCCGCGCAAACAGGCAGCGCTTGCCGCGATACTCGACGAAACCGATCAGAAGACGACCAAGGGCTTCACAAGGCTCGTCTCGCGAGAGGACGACGGCCAGGAGGTCGTTTACAACCTCTCCGAGCCGCTCCACCATTCCTACCTGGTCGACGGCTTCATCGTTGCCAACTGCTCGGAGTACATGCACGTCGATGACTCGGCCTGCAACCTGGCCTCGATCAACCTGATGAAGTTCCGTCGCGACGACGGCAGCTTCGATACGCCCGGTTTCGAGTCGCTGGTCGACATCATCTTCCTCGCGCAGGAGATCGTCGTCGGCTTCTCAAGCTACCCGACCGAGGAGATCGGCGTCAACGCGAATGCCTTCCGTCAGCTCGGCCTCGGCTACGCCAACCTCGGTGCCCTGCTGATGTCGAACGGCATGCCCTACGACTCGGAGGAAGGACGCAACGTCGCCGGCGCGATCACCGCGCTGATGACCGGCCGTGCCTACCGTCGCTCGGCCGAGATATCAGCGGCGATGGGTCCGTACGAGGCCTACGACGAAAACCGCGAGCCCCACAACAACGTGATGCGTATGCATCGCGACGCCTCCTATGAGATCGACGGCAACGGTGTCGATGAAGAGCTGCTGAACGCGGCTCGCGCCGAATGGGAGGCCGCGGTCGAGATCGGTGAGAAGCACGGATACCGCAACGCCCAGGCGACCGTGCTGGCCCCGACCGGCACGATCAGCTTCCTGATGGACTGCGATACGACCGGCATCGAGCCGGACTTCTCGCTGGTCAAATTCAAGGAGCTGGTCGGCGGCGGCAGCATGACGATCGTCAACCGCTCTGTGCCGATGGCGCTGCGGAACCTGGACTACTCGGAGGCCGAGATCGCCCAGATCGAGTCGCACATCAACGAGAACAACACCATCGTCGGGGCGCCCGGACTGAAGCAGGAGCACCTGCCGGTCTTCGACGTCGCGGTCGGCGAGCGGGCGATCTCCCATACCGGCCACATCGACATGATGGCCGCCACCCAGCCCTTCCTTTCGGGGGCGATCTCGAAGACGGTCAACCTGCCGCATACGGCGACGATCGACGACATCGCCGACGCTTACACCCGCGGCTGGGAAGGCGGGCTGAAGGCGCTGGCCATCTACCGTGACGGCTCGAAGACGGCGCAGGCGCTGAGGACCGACGCCCAGGACAAGAAGGGCGAGGACGAGCCCGTGGAGGCCGTGGAGGCCGGCCCGGTCCGCCACCGCATGCCGAAGACCCGCGAGTCGGTGACCCACAAGTTCTCGGTCGGAGGACACGAGGGCTACATCACGGCCGGCAAGTACACCGACGGTACGGTCGGGGAGATCTTCCTGACCGACATCGGCAAAGAAGGCTCGACCATGCGCGGCATGATGAACGCCTTCGCCACGGCGATCTCGCTGGGTCTCCAGTACGGGGTGCCGCTGGAGGTGTTCGTCAACAAGTTCAGCTACATGCGCTTCGACCCGGAAGGAATCACCGGCAACCCGGAGATCCCGTTCGCCAAGTCGATGCCGGACTACATCATGCGCTGGCTGGCCTCCCAATTCGTCGAGGACACCGACTTCCTCGAGGAGCAGGGCATCCTCACCCAGGAGGTACGCAACCGCAAGGAAGCCGAGCAGTCAGGGATCAACCTGGAGAACGGTTCGGGCAATGGTGGTGGCAACGGGAACGGGCATGGCTCCGGTCCCGAGGCCGGCGGGGCCTCGGCCACGGATGCCGGCGGCTCGTCGGTGCCGGCCGGATCGGCCCTGACCGACGACGTACCGGTGATCCCGGCCCGGATGCACGTGACCGGAGGAGCGGCCGAGCTCGGCCCGGCCTGCGACCAGTGCGGAGGCATGATGCAGCGCACGGGCTCCTGCTACACCTGCTCTTCCTGCGGAAACAACACCGGCTGCGGCTGATTCGCGTCCTCAGGCTTTGCCAGGAACCCCCTCGACCTTCGGGCCGTACCGCTGAGTACTGTCCCTTCGGTCGAGGGGGCTCCTGGCTTTGCCTGAAGAACGCGAATCCGGGATTGATCGCTCGGGCCGGGCGGCACCCGTGACCATTTGCCGTGGCTACCACTGTCAATCAGTCACAGGCACCGTCAGGCGCGGCCTCAGTTCCTCAGCTCCTGATTCGCGTCCTCGCTGGAGCACAAATAGGGCCTGTGGAGCCCACAATGTGCTCCAGTCGCGTCGGCCCGGCCGCCCGTGTCAGCCCGGGACCTGCCGCGGAGTCAGCTGCCGGTGGCGGAGAAGTGCTGGTAGTCCTGAGCGCCGGACCAGGCTCCTCCCCACTCCCAGCCGGCGCGGGAGAAAATCCTGACGATGGCACC
>JBBRVF010000203.1:0-3596 GCA_038247145.1 Solirubrobacterales bacterium
ACGCCCTGCCGGATCCGACCCGCTTCGACCCGACCCCGGAAGACGAGCGCGATCTTCGCGAACGCCTCCTGGCCGCAGGCGAGCAGCGCGCCGAGCCCTAGGCCACTGCTGCCCCGCCTCTCGGTGGTCGGCTCGCGTCCATCTGCCCTCGCCCCGCACGAACCACGGATACCCTCGCGGTCTGCGGATACCCTCGCGGTCTGCGGAAGCCCTTCACGATCTGCGCTCGCCCCGCACGATCTGCGCCCCGCTGAGCGGGATCATGGTCGCGTGACAACCACGATCCGGCTCAGTGAACCGACAGGACGCATCGGCTGGCGGCGTAGTCGCGCAACGGCGTAGGTTGCAGCGATGCGACTCGCCAAGTATCTCGCCCACTCGGGCGTTGCTTCACGCCGAAAGGCCGAGACGATCGTCGAGGCCGGCCGGGTGCGGGTCGAAGGCCGCTTGGTCACCGATCCCGCGCAGGGAGTCGAGGTCGGCGACGACATCCGCGTTGACGGCCACGCGGTCGTGCCCGAGGGCCGCGAGGTGTGGATGATCAACAAGCCTCTCGACGTAATCTCGACCGCCGACGAACCCGGCAAACGCATGGCCGTGGTCGACCTCGTCGACAGCCCGGCGCGGCTCTACCCGGTCGGCAGGCTGGATGCCGATTCGACCGGACTGATGTTGCTCAGCAACGACGGTGAACTGGCCAACCGGCTTACCCACCCCCGCTACGGCGTCGAGAAGACCTACCGCGTCCAGACCCGCAACGGGATCAGCGACGAGGACCTCGAACAGCTTCGGACCGGCGTCGTTCTCGATGACGGCCGGACCTCACCGGCCAGGGTTCACCGGATCGCGACGGACGGCTTCGACATCACGATTGGCGAAGGCCGCAACCGACAGGTGCGAAGGATGGTCGAGGCGGTCGGCGACCAGGTGGTCCGGCTGGAGCGGATCTCCTTCGGCTCACTCCGCCTGGGCCGTCTTGGCGTCGGCAAGGCCCGCCTGCTCGACGAACCCGAGGTGGCCCGGCTCTGGAAAGATGGGGGCAATGACTGAGCAGAGCAAGGTAGTGGCGCTGAGAGGCGCGGTACAGGCCGGGGAGAACTCCTCCGAAGCGATCCTGGCCGCAACGGCCAAGGTGGTCCACGAGCTGATGGAGATGAACGAGCTTTCTCCGGACGCAATGATCAGCGCGATCTTCACCACGACTCCCGACCTCGATGCCGAGTTTCCCGCCGTGGCCGCTCGCGGCATCGGGCTCTCCGAGGTGCCGCTGATGTGTGCTCGGGAGATCCCCGTTCCCGGCGCTATGCCCCGCGTGATCCGGGTCATGGTTCATTGCAACCTTCCCGTCGACCAGCCCGTCCGCCATGTCTACCTGGGCGGGACCCGCGCCCTCAGGGCCGACCTCAACGCGGCCCAGTAGTCGGCAGGGCGGATAGCAGATGAGTGCAAGATTCAACGACAGGCTGACCTCGATTCCCGGCTATACGCCCGGCGTGCCGAAGGGGCAGACGGCCGAGGATGTGGCCGGCTCCGACCTGGCCCAGCTTGCTTCGAACGAGTCGCCCCACCCACCGCTTCCCGAGGTCGTGGCCGCGATCGGCGAGGCAGCGAGCTCGATGAACCGCTACCCGGATCCGGACGCGACCCGCCTGAGGGGCGGGTTGGCCGAACTGCACGGAGTCGGCCCGGAGCGGATCGCCGTCTCCAACGGCTCCTGCGAGATCCTGCTTGCGGCCGCGGAGGCGATGCTGGAGCCGGGGGCGACCGTCCTTTATTCCTGGCCCGCTTTCTCGATGTATCCGAACCTGGCAGCGATGACCGGCGCCGGGGAGATCAGGGTGCCGCTGGCCGAAGGTGAGACTCACGATCTCAGAGCGATGCTCCAGGCGATCACGCCTGAGACCCGCCTGGTCATGGTCTGCAATCCGAACAACCCGACCAGCACCTACGTTCCGGCCGCCGAGGTCGCCGACTTTGTCGCTCGCGTGCCCGATGACGTGACCGTGATCCTCGACGAGGCTTACATCGAGTTCCAGCAAGTCGACGATCCGCAAGCCTCGGTCCGGCTGCTCGAGGACCACGACAATCTGGTCGTACTGCGCACATTCAGCAAGTCCCACTCGCTGGCCGGGCTCCGGGTCGGATACTCGCTTTCTTCGCCCGAATTCAAGGCGGCCGTCGACGCGGTCCGCCAGCCCTTCAGCGTCAATGCACTGGCCCAGGCGGCGGCAAGCGAAGCGCTGGCCCACGGCGAGGCGATCCGCGGACAGATCGAGGCCTCGATCGCAGAACGCGATCGGGTTGAGGCAGGCTTCGCGGCAATCGGACTGGAGACCGCAGAAACGGCCGCAAACTTCTCCTGGGTGTCGCTCGGTGAAGGCGGCCCGGAGATCGAGCAGAAGGTTGTATCCGACCTCGAAGCGGCCGGGGTAGTGGTTCGCCCCGGGAGGCTGCTGGGGGGCCCGGGAAGGCTCCGGATCTCCTACGGAACCCAGGAGCAGAATGACCGGTTGCTGAGTGCGCTCGGCGATTCGGTGGCGCGCCATTCCTGACACGGGCGCCCTCACCTGATACAAAACCGTCAGTGACTCAGTCGAAGCCACAGACGCCGCGCCCGTCCGCCGGGCCCGAGTTCCGCCCCGCGGGCTCTCGTTCTGATGCTGCTTTCTGGTCGTATTCGCGATTTATCTAGGCGTCCGGTGACGCCGGCCTCGGGTTGGCGCCAACAAAATATTCAGCCGCCGGGCGCCGTTCCCCGGGACCCTTCCGTGGTTCCACCGCACCGCACCGGCCCGGTGCCTGTGCGGAAAGTAGAGTCTTCGCAACTTAAGAAAGGCATTCCAAGCAGATGATGATCGTGATGAAAGAAGGGGCGACAGAAGAGCAGATCGCCCATGTAGTGGAGAGAGTCGAGCAGGTCGGCTGTACGGCCCATATCTCCAAGGGAGAGCTCCTGACCGTTATCGGGGCGATCGGCGACCGCGACAAGGACCAGCAGCTCTCGCTCGACGGTACGCCGGGGGTCGACCACATCGTGGCGATCGCCAAGCCGTACAAGCTGGCTTCGCGCCAGCTGAAGGACGGTGCCGACTCGGTACTCGAAATCGGCGGAAGAAGGGTCGGCGGTTCGAACTTCGCCCTGATGGCGGGCCCGTGCACGGTCGAGAACCGTGACCAGATGCTGGCCTCGGCCGACGCCGTCGCCGAAGCCGGCGCGACCATGCTGCGAGGCGGTGCTTACAAGCCGCGCACCTCTCCGTACAGCTTCCAGGGGCTCGGCCGTGAAGGCCTGCGCCTGCTGGCCGAGGCCAAGGAGCGCACCGGCCTGCCGATCGTCACCGAACTGCTCGACCTTCGTGACCTCGATGACGTGCTCGAAGTGGCCGACGTAATCCAGATCGGCGCCCGCAACATGCAGAACTACTCGCTGCTCAAGGAGTGGGGACGGCAACCCAAGCCTGTCCTGCTCAAGCGCGGACTCTCGGCCACCATCTCCGAACTGTTGCTGTCGGCGGAATACATCTTGGCGGCGGGCAATCCCAACGTCGTTCTGTGCGAACGTGGCATTCGCTCGTTCGATACGGCGACGCGCAATG
>JBBRVF010000204.1:0-3587 GCA_038247145.1 Solirubrobacterales bacterium
CAGGCGGCGGGCCGTCGATCCGATCGCGGCTCGGCCACGGTCGAACAGACCGGCCTGATCCTCTTGCTCGCGGCCACTTTCTCACTCGCGGTCGCCTTCGGGTTTATGAGCGGGGAGGCAGGCCCGGGGCGTGAGCTTGGCAACCGGATCGCCGAACGCATCGCCTGCGGCCCACGCGCGCCCGATGACTGCCGTCACCACCCGGCGGTCGAGGCATACGGCTGGCCGATCGCGCGCGCCCTGAGGCAACTGGCGCCCGCGCCGCCGGCCCGGCCCGGCCCCAACGGCGTGGCGCTGGTGCCGGTTGACTTCCGCTATTGCCGACGCGCGAGTTGCGCCGTGCCCCATGCCGGGCCGCGCGGGCTACGGCTGACCACCTCGAATCGCCGAATCACCGCCTTCACCGAAGTCGAAGACCACCGAACTTCGGGCGGCGGGGTCGAGCTCACCTGGTGGATCTACCGCCCGACGATCGGATGGGAAGCGCTCCGCCGAACCGTCGGTCCGGCCGAGATCGAAGCCGCCTCCGGCACCCGGGTACTGCTCTCCGACACCCCGATGCTGGTCCCTTTGGAGACACTTGACGGCAGAAACCACGTCAGCTTCCCGGTCGGCGAGCAGCCCCCCTGGCAGTGGAGCGTCGGCTCGATCCACGGTCCCCGAGCCCGTTGAGGCCACTGCGCCCGCTGAAGGTCCCCTCGCCCGTTGAGGCCGGGCCCCCGCGCATTCCGGGGACGTCGTAGCGCCGCAGTGTTCTTCCCCGAGGGCTTCCCCGGCTGGATTAACCAGCAGATAGGTGAACGATCGACCCGAGAACCGCGGCCGCGGGCGGGTTTCAGGGCACGATCCAGTGTCCTTGCGAATCCTGGATCGCCCGCGGAATCCGGTACCGCGTCGAAGTGGGGTCTCACCAGACGGCGATGTGTTCTTCCATGACCCCGCTCGCCTCGGCCAGCTCGACACCGCCGGCCGCGGCTGCGGTTGCGGGGTCTTCGAGGCGGCCGGTGAAGGTCCCGAAGCGGTGGACGTAGTCGGAGCGGATCAGGCCGAAGTTGTCGTAGCGGCGGCGTTCAGCTCCCTGGCCGGGCTGGAAGTCGAGCCGTTCTCCGCCGAGGAAAGTCACGGCGCCGAGGCCGTTGAAGACAACCGGTCCGGGCTCGAGCGGACGGCCGGCCACCCAGATGGCGCGCTCGCTGCCGGCGATCGCATCGTTGATGCCGGCGGTGAGGTTCCAGGCGACGTCACGCCCATCTGCAGTGCGGCCGACGCCGGCCGACCAGCTCCAGCGGGTGTGTCGGGCCTGGTAGCCGGCCGACTGGTCATCCACACCCGCGCCGTCGACTCGCCAGCGGCGACCCCCGGCTTCGATCGTGCCGGTCAGAGGGACGCCGGCGCGCTTGCGGGTCCAGCCCCAGCCGCGGCCGCTGGGGCAGACCGACTCGACCGGCTCGCTGTGGCCAAGCTCGAGCGATACGCGGACCGCCCCCTTGCCGGGCGTTCCCGCCTCCACTTCAACCCGGTCGCCTTCGATCGTCACCTCCGGCGGACCTGGCCGCAACCGGGTGTGACCCAGAAGCCGGCCCTCGCCGCGATCCCAAAGCGACCAGAAGGTGGTCCGGAACGGGCCGACCTCCGCCCAGGCGGCACAGAACATGACCTCGTCCCCGTAGTAACCGACGTAGCGCCACCTTTTCCGCAGACTTGCCCTGCTGACCACCGGCATCGGGGCCGGAGGCAGGGGCAGATCCGGGCGTCCGGGACCGGGGCCACGCCATGGCAGGCCGGCGTGGCCGTCCACTTCCGCTCTGAGCCTGCCAATCAATCCCGTCACGTCCGGCTAGACTACCCCGCTGTGTCCGAGACCGCCAAGACAGAACCAGAAGACCCGACCGCCTCTTACGACCCCGCCGACGACGCCATGTGCTCACGGGCCAGGGAGCGATTCACCGCCGACCGGAACCGCCGCCTGCCGCGCCGCAAGGGTCGTTACGACACGCTTCCCAACTTCATCATCATCGGCGGCCTGAAGTGCGGCACCACTTCGATCCACCACTACCTGGGCCTTCACCCGGACATCAACATGTCGAAGCCGAAGGAGCTGAACTTCTTCGCCGCCGAGCAGAACTGGGACCTTGGACTCGACTGGTACCGGGGCCGCTTCGACAGCAGGGTCAAGGTCAACGGCGAGTCGTCCCCTCACTACACCAACCGGCCCCGGTTCAACGGTGTCGCCGACCGGATCCACCAGTACTGCCCCGACGCGAGGCTGCTTTACATGGTGCGCGACCCGATCAAGCGCATCCTCTCCCAGTGGGTCCATGCGACCGGCGCCGGATACGAGACCCGGGACTTCGTGCCGACGCTCTCCCTGCCAGATACCTCCTACATCCACCGCTCGATGTACTGGATGCAGCTACAGCCGTACCTGGAGAAGTTCGACCGCGGCCAGATCGAGATCATCACCCAGGAGGAGCTGGGCAGCGACCGTGAGGGCACGATGCGCAGGACTTTCAGCTTCCTTGACGTCGACTCCGAATTCACCTCGGAGCAGTTCGACCGCGAATGGGAGAAGTCGAGCGCCAAGCAGGACGACAAGTACCAGTTCATGGAAAAGCTGATCAAGCTCCCCGGCTTCCGGTCCTTCGACCGGAACTTCGACCGACTGCCGGAGTCGATGCGCTGGATGGTCGAGAAGGTCGTTCACAGCCCGGACAAGCCGCCGGCACCCAAGCCCGACATCCCCGACGACCTGATGGCGACTCTGAAGGGCCGTTTCCGGGAGGACGTCGCCGGTCTAGAGGGCTTCGCAGGTCGCAGCTTCGACGGTTGGCACGACTTCTCCTGACTGACCGACGGCGACCTTCCAATAGTTTGGGGTCCATGCGGCGACTGCTCCCGGAACCCGGACAGACGACGATCGACGAGGTGCTCGCCGAATACCGGCCCTTCGAGCACGCCCACGCCGAGCGCCCTTTCGTCGCAGCCAACATGATCAGCACGCTGGACGGAAGAGCCAGCATTCGCGGCCGCTCGAAGGACCTTGGCAGCGATGTCGATTCGGAGTTCCTGATCAAACTGCGCCGCCGCTTCGACGCGGTGATGGTCGGGGCCGGCACGCTGAGGGCCGAGCGCTACGGGCGGATCGTCAAGGACGCCGAAGCGAGAGCCGGGCGCGAAGCCATCGGGCTGCCGGCAGACCCGTTGGCGGTGATCGTCAGCGGCAGCCTCGACCTGCCCTTCGACGCGCCGATCTTCACCTGCGGAGCCGGACGGATCCTGGTCTTCACGAGCAGCTCCGAGGCGGCCCCGGAGACCGCCACGCAACTGGACATCGAACAGGTGGACGGCGCGATCGAGGTCACCTCGGTGCTGCGGCACCTGAAGGGCGAGTGCGGGGTGAGAGCAGTGCTCTGCGAGGGCGGCCCTCACCTCTTCGGCCAGCTCGAGGCGGCCGACGCGGTCGACGACCTCTTCCTCACCAGCTCGCCCGAGCTGGTCGGTGGCGGGCCTTCCCCGCGCATCCTCGAGGGCGCTCTGGGTGAGCCGCAGAGGAAGCGGTTGGAGGAACTGCTGGAACATGAAGGCGA
>JBBRVF010000205.1:0-3587 GCA_038247145.1 Solirubrobacterales bacterium
ATCGCGTTCACCAGTGGGTTGTGTTCATAGGGTGGTTCGAAATAGATCTCACCGCCGACCGTCGGAATGCCCATCGAGTTTCCGTAGTGGCCGATGCCACGGACGACGCCGTCCACCAGATAGCGGGTCCGCTCGGTGTCGAGCTCGCCAAAACGCAGCGAGTTCAGCATCGCGATCGGTCGGGCGCCCAGCGCGATCACGTCACGCAGGATGCCGCCGACCCCGGTCGCCGCGCCCTGAAAGGGCTCGACCGCGCTGGGGTGGTTGTGGGACTCGACCTTGAAGGCGATCGAGTGGCCATTGCCGATGTCCACGGCGCCGGCGTTCTCCCCCGGACCCATGACCACGCGCTCGCCTTCGGTAGGGAGCGAACCCAGCAGTTTCTTCGAGTGCTTGTAGGCGCAGTGCTCCGACCACAACAGCGAGAACATCGCCAGCTCGACATCGTTGGGCTCACGGCCCATCTTGCCGACGATCAGGTCGAACTCGTCGTCGGTCAGGCCGAGTTCCCGGTGTTTTGCGACCGATTCAGGCACGGGCTGCTCCGGCGGCGAAAGCTGGGCCGCGCAAGATCTTCAGGCCGTCGGTGCCGCCGGCAAGCGGATCGACAGCATGTTCCGGATGCGGCATCAGGCCGAGTACGTTGCCGGCTTCGTTGGTGACCCCGGCGATGTCGTTGAGAGAGCCGTTCGGGTTCTGTCCTTCGGCGTAACGGAACGCCACCTGGTCGTTGTTCTCGATCTGTTCAAGCAGCTTCGGCGGAGCAAAGAATCGGCCGCTCTGGTGCTTGAAAGGGATCGACAGGCGCTCACCCGGCTCCAGTTTGCTAAGCCAGGGAGAGTTCGACTCCCCGACCACCAACTCGCCCGGCCTGCAGATGAAACGCGTGCTCTCGTTGGTCAGCAGTGCCCCTGGCAACAGCCCGGACTCGCAAAGCACCTGGAACCCGTTGCAGATGCCAAGCACAGGCCCACCTTCCGCCGCGAATTACGCCACCGTGCCCATCGCCGGAGAGAATCGGGCAATCGCCCCCGCCCTTAGGTAGTCCCCGTAGGAAAACCCCCCCGGCACCACGATCGCGTCCAACCCCGAAAGGTCGGTTTCCTCATGCCAAACCAGTCGCGACCTTGAAGCGGAGCCGGAGGCCACTTCACACGCGTGGAGGGCATCTCGCTCGTCGCAGGATCCGGGAAACTGAAGTACTCCCCAGATCACAGAATCTCGATCTCGTAGTCCTCGATCAGCGGGTTGGCCAGCAGCTTCTCGCAGAGCTCCTCGAGCCGCCGGTCATCCTCGGCCCGCAGCTCGACGATCCTGCCGACCCTGACGTGCTCGATGCCTTCGAATCCGAGTGCAGGCAGGGCGGTTTCAACGGCCTTGCCCTGGGCGTCGAGGATGCCTTCCTTGGGTCTGATCAGTACGCGAGCGGAAATCAAAGTGCCTCTCCTGTGATTCGCTCGAATGCCTCGAGGTATTTGTCCCGGGTCTGGGCGATCACTTCCTCCGGAAGGGCCGGAGCGGGCGGATTGTGGTCCCAGCCTGTTGCATCGGCCCAGTCCCGCACGAACTGCTTGTCGAAAGAGGCCTGCGCGCGGCCGGGCTGGTAATCGTCGGCCGGCCAGTAGCGGGAGGAGTCCGGGGTCATGGCCTCGTCACCGAGCACGACTTCGGCCCCGGCGTGGCTGCCGAACTCGAACTTGGTGTCGGCGAGGATGATCCCCTGTTCGGCCGCGTGGGCGGCACCGAGCTCGTAGAGTTCGATCGAGATCCGACGAAGCTCCTCCATCAGGGCCCGGTTGCCGATCAGCTGGGCGGCCTGCTCAAAGTCGATGTTCTCGTCATGCTCGCCAAATTCAGCTTTGGTCGCCGGGGTGAAGATCGGCCGGGGAACGCGGTCGGACTCCTTCAGTCCGGGCGGTAGTCCGACGCCGCAGACGGAACCGGTCTCCTGGTACTCACGCCAGCCCGATCCCGAGAGGTATCCCCTGACCACGCACTCTATCGGGTACATGTCGAGCTTTCGAACCCGTATCGCCCGGCCGGAGATCTCATCCGGTACCTCGGTCGAGATCAGGTGGTTGGGCACGATGTTTCCGGTCCGGCCGAACCAGAAGACCGACATGCCGGTCAGCACCTTGCCCTTGTCGGGAATCTCGTCCGGCATGATCACGTCGTAGATCGAGATCCGGTCTGAGGCGACCAGCAGCAGGTCCTCCTCGAGCTCGTAGATCTCACGGACCTTGCCGGAGGAGTGGAGCCTGAGTTCGTCGAGCGAGTAGGACATCGTGGGGGCGATGCTACCCGCTCGATTGCCGGAAATCCCCCCGCCCCCACCACCGCGATCGCACCGCTTCCCGCCAGGCGGGCTATGTTTATTGCTCATGCGTGGATTTCAGGCTTTCTGCGGGTTGATCGTGGTTTTCGTTTCGGGATTGGCTGCGGCACCTGCTGCGGCTGAGGTGCCGCCCTGCTCGAGCCCGGTCTCGAAGTCGACGCTCTACTCCGACCTCGGCCGGCTCGAGTCGGTCATCGCCGGCAACAGCGGCCGGCTCTACGTCTCTCTGACTCCGGCCGACTCGACCGCGAGCCGCCTGGTCTCGATCAGGAAGCCGGGCGCAGCACCGAGGACCGTGCTCGACGGTCCGGGCGGTCCGGGCGGTCTCGCCTGGGACCGGCGACGACTGCTCTGGGGATACGGGAACACCGCTGAGAACGGCGAGACCGGGGACGAAAGCCCGGTCTCGGGCCTCTATCGGGTCAATCTCAGGAAGCGGAGCCGCACCGTCGTCTCGGACAGCCTCGGCATGGCCAACGGCGTGGCGCGGGCGAAGAACGGTGCGATCTTCGCCTCGAACGACTTCGGGATGAAGCTGGACCGGATCACGCCGTCGGGCACAACCGTGAACGGCTGGGCGACGGTGGATACCGCCAACGGGCTGGTGATCAGCCGGAACCAGAAGTACCTCTTTGCCGCGCAGACTTTCTCGGAGCCTTCGGCGATCTCGCGGATCAGAATCTCGGATCCCGCCACGGTCACGACCTGGGCCGGCACCGGAGGACTGATCACCGGCAATCCGATTTTCGACGGGCTGGCCCGGGACAACAAAGGAGGCCTTTACGTCGCCGCATGGGCCGCGGGCGAGATCTGGAAGGTCGATTCCGAGCGCCGCTTCTGCGTGCTCGCCACCGACCTCGGCC
This sequence comes from Solirubrobacterales bacterium, assembly GCA_038247145.1. Taxonomy (GTDB): domain Bacteria; phylum Actinomycetota; class Thermoleophilia; order Solirubrobacterales; family 70-9; genus 67-14. The sequence continues at coordinate 3,199 of JBBRVF010000205.1, forward strand.
GACCCTCGGCCCTGGCTTTCGGCAAGGGCAGGAAGGGGTTCCGCTCAGGCAATCTCTACACGGTCGGCTTCAACGGTGAACTGGCCGAGATAAGGGGCGCGGTCGCAGCGACCTATCCCGACGGCTGAGAGACCCGGGCCGGGTTGCTGCCGGCCCATCGGGCGATCTCGCTCGAGCCCGAAACAACTTCGTCGTCGTCGAGCAGCAGGATCGGGACCTCATTGGTGCCGCTCAGCTTCCTGACTTCAGCCCGTTTGCTCGAGCGGCGGGACCAGGTCCACGGCATCAGCCGGTAGCCGCCGACCGTCTTGATCTCGAAATCATGGCCGGCCTCGTGCAGTGCCTTGCCGGCCCTGGCACACGGATGCATCAGGCCGGGGCCGGCGGTC
>JBBRVF010000206.1:0-3574 GCA_038247145.1 Solirubrobacterales bacterium
CCAGCCCGGTTGTCTAATTGCGACTGCCATCTAGCTGACCTCCATCATGACTGATCCACATTCCCAGCCGACGTTTCATCGACGCCACTGCCGCCGATTCCCTGCTCCGCTTCCTGGAGCTGCTTTTCAAGTTCGATCGCCTGGTCGGCGGTGAGCAGAAGGTCGCTGGGGACCTCGCTCTCGAGGCCCGCCACCCACTTCTCGTAATCCTCGCGAGGTTCGACCACGACGATCGCCCTCATGGTGCCGTGGCCGGCGCCGCAGAGCTCGGTGCAGATCAGCTGGTAGGTACCGACCTTGTCGGGCGTGATCACCGCTTCAGTGGTTATCCCGGGCACGTTGTCCCTCTTGATCCGCCATTCCGGCACCCAGAAGGAGTGGATCACGTCCTGGGCGTTCATCTTGAAGTTGATCTGCTGGCCGACCGGCACACGGAGCTCGCCCTCCGACCACTTGTTGCCGTCTTCCGGGTAGCCGAAAGTCCAGGCGAACTGCTGCGAGTAGACGTTGACCGTCATCGCGTCGGCGTCCCTGTCCTCGATCTCGTTCATCACGACCCAGCTGTAGCCGGCGGCGAACAGGACGATCACGGTCGGGATCAGGGTCCACCAGATCTCGAGCTTGGTATTGCCGTGGATCGGCAGGCCGTCGCTCTCGTCACCCGGCTTTACCCTCCACTTGATCAGGGCGTAGCCGAGGGCGACGCAGACGACCGAGAAGACGTAGGAGGAGATGATGATCGTCACGTCCATCAGGGTGTCGATCGGACCGGCGGCGGTAGAGGCGGCTTCGCCCATCCAGTCGTACTGCATCATCAGGACCGAGACGACGGTTCCGATCGCGAGGGAGGCAAGGACCAGCTTCAGGTAGGGCAGGCGTTCCATAATTCTCAAGGGATTCTAATGAAGCGCGACCCGGAACCCCTTCGAGCTTTCTCTCAGGGTTTGTGGACCGGCGTGATATCGCCTTCTGAAGCCGAAATTACTTCCTTGGCCACACCACTCCAGCTCCAATTCCTATCGGCCGACTCGGCGATGTTGCCGCCGATCACGTTCCTCTCGGCCTCATCCATGCCGAGCCAGCCGGTGACTTTCGAGCCGAGCTCGGCTACCGACCCCGGGCCGAGATCGAAGGAGATCAGGTCGGCGACCGCCGCGACTTCGGTGCCGAGGACCGCTGTCACCTCGGCCAGACCCGAGTGCCCGGCGCAGACCGGAAGGACCCCGGAGGCGGCGCCTTCGGCGGCGACCATACCGAATGCTTCGGGGAAAGTGCTGGGCACGACCATGGCTTCACAGGCGGGCAGGACCCGGGCGACCTCTTCGTGCTCGAGACGCCCGGAGAAAGAGATCGAGCCTGCGGCGGCGACCGCCGCCTCGGCGTAGCCCATCGGCGGTATGGCGAGGAAGTCGGCGAGGAAGTCCAGCCTGCCGGCCTCTCCCCCTTCGAGCTGCCGGCCGACCTCGGCAATGTGCCGGGCCGAGTCCAGATCTCCTTCGCCCAGCGCGGTTGCCAATGCGCGTAGGCCCATCTCGTAGGCACCGAAGCCGACCAGCAGCAGCCGTGCGCCCGGGTTCTCGCGGTGGATCAGCGGCCAGGCGGCGACCAGCAGGTCCACCCCCTTGGAGACGATCAGCTTGCCGACGAAGATCACCCGCGGCCCCGCGGCGAGCGCGAACTCCTCCAGTGCCGCGACCGCCGCCTCCTCGTCGCGACCGAAACCGGTCGAGGACGGCCCCGAGCGGATCGCCTCGGCCAACTCCTCGATCCGGCCGACCGCCTCTTCTGCGGGCAGCGGGCTGAACTCGTCGGTGTCGACCCCGGGCGGCCCCAGGCCGGTCTTCTTCTCCAGATCCAGCCCGGGAACCGCTTCCCAGAGGCTGGCTGCGGTAAACCAGGAGCCGACCAGAACGGCCGCGGCCGGGCCGAGACCTTCTTCGGCGTACGGAACGAAGCGCGGGTTCGGCTTGACCGTGTACTCGAGGTCGGAGCCGTGGTTCTTCACCGCATAGGGCCGCACGCCGGCACGGGCCAGCACGACCGGAGCCATCAGCAGGTGGTTGGCCAGGGCGGCGTCGCTGCCACCGATCAGTTTCTCCACCTCGCGGACCGCATCGACGTTGATCTCGATGTAGTTCTCGACCTCGGCCTCGCTGAGGCGAGGGTAGGCCCTCGCCTCGAAGCCCTCGTACGGGTCCTCGACGTAGACCGGCAACATCCGGCCGATCGGCGGTCGGTAAACGGTGACCGTGCCGGTGGCGGCCGATTCGCGCAGTCTGCGTACCTCGAGGCCGCCCTCCCCCCAGAGGCCGATCGAGTCAACCCAGGGCAGATCTTCGGCCTCGAGGTCCTGGCAGAAGAGGTGGACTTCGTGGCCGAGGCCGGCCAGCGCCCGGGCGAGGTTGTTGTTGTAGATGTTGCTGCCGGTGCCGCGCAGAAGGTAGCTGTGAAAGATGAGGGTCTTCATTTCGGGCTATTCTCCCGGCAATGGGTTCCGAAAGCAGCCAGCAGGTCTACCGCCTCCGCGCGGCCGTCTCCGGACGCGAGTCGATCACCCCGGTTGAAGAGGGCGTCGTCTACCGCGACGCCGAGACCGGCGAGGAGCTCGAACCGGTGGCCCGGGTACTTCCGCTGGACCGCTCGGCCTCCCGGCTGCCCCGCACCCCGGAGAACCTCCGAGTCTGCCGCCGCTGCGAGCAGCTCACCGCCCGGGACCTCGCCAGGTGCGAGTTCTGCGGCCTGCCCGCCTGACGGCGAGCCCTCCTAGTTCTTGCCGATGACCGTGGCTGAGTACAGCAGCACGTTGCTGCCGTAGTAGCAGCCGTAACGACGCTCGGAGTTGACCTTCTGCTGGGGACCAGTCTTCTGAAGAGCTTCGTTCGGCTCACCGGTGTCGGGATCGATTCCGAGCTTGCACTTGTCCCTGGCTCGACTGCCGCGCCAGGTGTAATCCTCCTCTGCCTGGGCGCAGGCATCGGGGTCCTGGACCCCGCTGATCGGGTTGAAGCTGCATGAGCGGGGCTTCCAGACCGCGGGCGCCCAAGTCGGGATCGTCAGAGCGACGACCTGCTTGCGGATCACGTTGAGCGGACGGCTGAGCGCAAAGGTGACCGTGCGACCGAAATAGGGGTTGAGGATCTGGACCGGGCTCTGCCGGACCATCCTCCACTTCGATGGTCCCCCCTTCTTCTTCTGGACCTGACGCAGCACGGCGATTCTGGCCGAGGCCGGGGTACCGAAAAGGTCGTTGAAGAACGGCAACTGTGCAGGATGGTCGGTGCCTCCCCTGGAGATCACACCTTTGGTCGGACGGCTGAGCGAGATCGACCAGGAGACGATCTTGCCGTTGAATGGCACCCTGAAGGTGTTCTTGCGGGCCGATCCCTTGCGGAAAACCTGATAGCCGGTGACCTTGCCTTCGACGATGCAGTCGCGGGAGAAGTTCTTGCCGCAATTGGGCTCGAGGTTGTTTTTGGCCTGGCCGAGCACGATGCGCTTGGTGGCGGCGTCCGCATTCGGCGGGATCGCGAGCAGGGCGAAGACGGCGACGATCGCCACGAGCAGAGCGGAAAAC
>JBBRVF010000207.1:0-3566 GCA_038247145.1 Solirubrobacterales bacterium
AATCGGCCTGGCCCTGGTTCTCTCGGCCCTGACCGAGGCTGCGGTCAGCGGTCGCTCGGCCGCCGGCATCCACGGCGGGTGGACAATCGCCGCACGACACGCCGGGGTCGTTGTCGGACTGCTGATCCTGACCCCGATCTTCACTGCCCAGCTGGATACGGAGCGGGTCAACGCGCTTGACGCGAGCACGGCGATCCTGCTCGATTCGGAGATTCCGGCAGGCGAGAAACTCGAACTGGGCTCGAAACTGGCCGACCAGATTGACATTCAGGGGGATCGCGTTCCAGACATCGCGCCCGCATTCGAGCCGCTGCCCACCGATCCTGTTGAGAGAGACGAGTATGAAGACGTGCTCGGCAAGATCGAGGACCAGCTCGACCGGGCCGCAACCCATGCTTTCTCGGGATCGTTCTTCATCGCGGCGCTGCTCGGGCTTATCGCGTTGATCCCGATCGGAATGACCCGGAGGCTGGACCTGTGACCGGCGAGGACCCGACCGAGCCGCTGAAGGACGGGGAGGATCCCACCGAGCCCCTCGAAGGCGGAGACGACCCGACCGAGCCGATTCCGTCAGGTGGCGAGGATCCCACCGAGGCCCTGTCCGGAGGCGACGACGCGCCTACGGAGGCGCGCGGGTCCCAGGCAGCGCATCAGCCGGAAGTCAAGTCAGGAACCGGCATTCTGGTCGCCTCGATCATCGCCTCACTGGCCCTGATCATCACCTACATTTTCGCCGGCGGCTTCGATTTCAAGCCGACGCCGGTGGCGGACCCATGCGACTCGAGGGTCTGGTCGGACCCGTCCGGCCTCGAAGACACCGCCCAGCAGCTGGCCCTCTCGGCGGTGGACGGTGCCGCCTGCGACCTCGGCGTCAGCCGCGAGCAGCTGACCCGGGCACTCGCCGACAGCCAGACGCTGGACGACTTCCTCGAGAGCGAAGGAATTTCCAGAGAAGAGTTCGATCAGGCCGTGAAGTCCGGTCTCGAGCGGGCCGTGGACGACGCCGAGAGCGCCGGTGCGATCGACCCGCTGGTCGCCACCGGGATCAGGACCGCGATCGGCTTCCTGCCGGTGGATCAGATAATCCCGCTGCTCCAGAACGCCTCCGGACTGGTCGACGGCGGCTCTTCAGGGCTCAATGACCTCCTGAATGGCGATCTCGACCTTGGAGATCTGCTCGGCGGCGGCTTCGACCTCGGCGACCTCTTCGGCGAAGGCTCAGGGGGCTCGGGCGGATCGGGCGGAAGTTCCGGCGGCGGCCTCGAAGACCTGATTCCGGACAACCTTCCCCAGGACCTCGAGGACCTGCGCAACCAGCTTCCGCCGGAGATCGAACGCAACCTGCCCGAGGGAATCGAGGACGACCTCGGCAGGCAGCTTCAGGATCAGATCGACAACCTGTTCGGTCAGTAGCGACCGGGCTCGCGGGCCATCGGGCGGCCACGCGTGTGGCGGGCCTTCTCAGTCCCGGCGAGTCACCAGGGCCAACAGCAGGATCATCAGCGGCTGGAGCGGGAGGCGAAGCCAGAGCAGGACCTGCGGGATCTCGCTCCTGGCGACCAGGGGGATCCTGTCCGGGTCGGTGGCCATGTAGACGTTGGCGGGGAAAACGGCTATCAGGAGGGTGGTCAGCCACCAGAAGCCGAATCTGGCCGTGCGACGGTTCAGGAGGGCCGCTCCGCCGATCACTTCGCCAATGCCGCTGACCAGGACCGCCTCTTCGTGAAGGGGCAACCACTCCGGCATGATCTGCTCGTAGGGGCCGGGCCTTGCGAAATGCAGGATGCCGGCTGCGATGAAAACGAGTCCGAGGATCTTCCTGAGGGCGGTCATTGGCTTCGCAGCCTATTGCGCGAAAGCGCCCGACCGTTGCGGTCGGGCGCCCCCGGTAGGCTCAACAGATGTCCGAATTCGTGCTCAACTCCACCTATACGCCGCTGGCCGATCAGCCAAAGGCGATCGCTTCGCTGAGTGAGGGGTTGAGAGGCGGCGAGCGCATCCAGTCTCTGCTCGGTGCCACCGGCACGGGCAAGACCTTCACCATGGCTGGAGTGATCGCCGAGCTTCAGCGCCCGGCCCTGGTCATGGCCCACAACAAAACCCTGGCCGCCCAGCTCTGCAACGAGTTCCGCGAGTTCTTCCCCGACAACGTGGTCGAGTACTTCGTTTCCTACTACGACTACTACCAGCCCGAAGCCTACGTGCCGGCCCAGGACCTCTACATCGAGAAGGACTCTTCGATCAACGACGAGATCGACCGCCTGAGACATGCCGCGACCGCCGCGCTGCTGGCCCGGCGCGACGTGATCATCGTCGCTTCGGTCTCCTGCATTTACGGGATCGGCTCGCCCAGCCTCTACCGCAACCAGATGCAGCTGTTCAAGGTGGGGGAGACGCTCGACCGCGACAAGGTCCTTCGCAAGCTGGTCCGCCTGCAGTACGAGCGCAACGACTCGAGCCTGACCCGCGGTGGCTTCCGGGTGAGGGGCGAGGTGATCGAGATCATGCCGTCCTACGCGGAGACGGCCTTCCGGATCTCGCTGTTCGGCGACGAGATCGAGGCGATCCACCACTTCGACCCGCTGACCGGTGAGATCCTCGACGTGGTCCAGCATGTCTCGATCTGGCCGGCCACCCATTACGTGACCGAAGAGGACTCGGTCGAACTCGGGCTCAAGACGATCAGATCCGAGCTCGACGCCCGACTCGCCGAACTTGAAGCCGAAGGCAAGGACCTCGAGGCCCACCGGCTCCGGCAGCGCACGATGTACGACCTCGAGATGATCCGGGAAACCGGCTTCACTTCAGGGATCGAGAACTACTCCCGGGTCTTCGACGGACGCGATCCGGGCACGCCGCCGCATACGCTGATCGACTACTTCCCCGAGGACTTCATCACCTTCGTCGACGAGTCCCACCAGACGATCCCGCAGATCGGCGGCAGGTACCTCGGTGACCGCTCACGCACGCAGACCCTGGTCGACTTCGGATTCCGCCTGCCCTCGGCGATCGACAACCGGCCGCTCAAATTTGACGAGTTCATGGAGCGAACCAACCAGCTGGTGCTGGTCTCGGCCACACCCGGCCAGTTCGAGCGGGTCGAGTCGAGCCGGGTGGTCGAGCAGATCGTGAGGCCGACCGGCATCGTCGATCCCGAAATCGAAGTTCGCCCGACGCTCAACCAGATCGACGATCTGATGAACGAGATCAAGCTGCGGTCCGAGCGCCAGGAGCGTGTGCTGGTCACCACGCTGACCAAGAAGATGGCCGAAGACCTGACCGGCTACCTGCTCGAGCACGGGGTCCGGGTGCGATACCTGCATTCCGACATCGACACGCTTGAGCGAATCCAGATAATCCGCGAACTCAGGCTGGGGGACTACGACGTGCTGGTCGGGGTCAACCTGCTGCGCGAGGGCCTCGACATGCCGGAGGTCTCGCTGGTCGCCATCCTCGACGCCGACAAGGAAGGCTTCCTGCGGGGAGAAACCAGCCTGGTCCAGACGATCGGTCGCGCCGCCCGCAATACCGAGGGCCGCGTGCTGATGTACGCCGACCGCGAGACA
>JBBRVF010000208.1:0-3535 GCA_038247145.1 Solirubrobacterales bacterium
CGGCCGTCCGCTTCTGGCCAACATCAGCACCGCCTCGCCGGGGCTGATGTTGTCCAGTGGCCCGCGAGAGTTCAGTCGCCCGCGAAGGTTCGACTGCCGCTGCGTTTTGGGCGGCGGCCCGGGTGTCCGGCGGAACAGAGGTCCGTCTGCGCCGAATCAGAAGCCGGCGCTGTGGGGCGGGAAGTTCTGCTCCATGGCATTGCGCGGGTCGTCGCCGATGCCCTTGGAGTCGGGCGACTTGGAGGCGACTCCCTCCGGCGGGCTTGAGGGAGGGATGGCCAACCTGACGACCGACCAGTCGCCGCCATCGCCCTCTCGCGAGATCCAGCTGTGGGTCTCACGGTCCGGGCTGGTCTCAGCCAGCTCGCGGCAACGCGCCCTCGCCTGCTCTTCAGTCATATGGAGTCCCTGCTAAAGGGCAGCCACGAGGCCGTCGCCCCGTTTACGGACGGCTCCACGTCTTGCGTCCGGGAGAAGTTGGATGCAGGTACTGGCGGCCGGAGACCGATCGCGCAGGAGATCACTTGATCCGGATGACCACCTTGGTGGCCTTGGACTTGTTGCCGAGCTTGTCCCTGGTCCGGACCTTGATCACCTTGCGGCCCTTCTTACGAATCTTCTTGACCTTGGGAACCGACTTCCGGTTGAGTCCGACTCCGGCGCTACCGTCGGGCAGCTTGGGATCTGGCCTGCCGACAACCTTGATCCGCACCTTGCCGCGGTAGGTGTTCCTGCCGACCCGCTTGCCCTTGACCTTGATCTTGGGCTTCTTCGGGCCGGTGCGGTCCACCTTGACCTTCTTCAACTCCTCGGAGAACGGCGTCGTCGTGGTGTATTCGTCGGCGATGTTGTTCTCGGGGATGACCGTGCTGCTGCGGACCCGGTAGCTATGAGTGCCCTGAGGCTCGTTCTTCAGGACCAGGTTCGATCCCTTGGACTTGTCCTTTGCGGTCTTCCATTTGCCTTTGGCGGACTTGCGCTGAACCAAAAAATCCGTGTCCGGAGCTTCGGTTCCGACCCAGGTCAGGCCGACCTTTCCACTGGTCTTCTTCCGGTGGGTAACCATCGGAGCAGTCGGTCGCAGTTCGGGGAACTGGCGCGAGATCGCCTTGAGTCGAACCGCATCCTCAGGCAGGATGAAATCGGTCGCCAGGAAAGCGTCGACCGAGTCGGCGTACTGACTGACGTAATCGGCGAAGTCGGTGTAGAGCGAGTCCAGGGTCGGACGCTCGAACAGGGTGTTCGAGCCGAGCAGGCCGCAAAACTGAGAGAAAATCGGGCCACCCGGTGCGGCTGAGTTAACTCCGTCGTTCGTCCCGGTCGGTACGGTCAGTTCGGGAAAGCGGATGCCGCCCTGGGCGATGCCGTACTGATCTCGCACCAGCGAGCCTCCGTCGTACTGACCCCTCGGAGCGATCGGGGGTGCCGTGCCACTTTCAACCCAGTCCACGAGCCCGCTGATCGCCCGGTTCGCCGTAAACGGCCACTGAACCAGCGAAAGCGGGAACTTGTTGCAGGTCACCTGGATCTCGAGAAAGTCCCGGTTCAGGATCTCGGCGACCCTGTCCCAAGCCAGACGGGGCAGGTGGGACCCGCCGGCCACCTCCCAATGACGGATCGCGGCGGTATCCGGGTAAGTCGCGTCAGGCCGCTCAATCTGGTTCTCGGTCTCGGTGATGATCCGGATCGCCTTGTCCGGTCGGTCGGTCCGGAGCACCGAGCTGCAGACGGTGAGCAGGTAGGCGTCGGCGATATTCTGGAGCGGTTCGATCTTGTTGTAATGGGTCGAAAGGCGACCGCATGACTGGGACTCGCCCGACGCAATGACCGTATCCGCGGCCACCCCACCCAGTACGTCGGGACCCGAGGCACGGTTGCCCCTGATCGCGTTGAGCGCGGCACCGTAAATGTCGTAGGAGAGCGGATCTCCGGTGGGAAAGCCGCCATTGTCGTCGACGTTGATGTCTCCGTAGCGAGCCGAATCGAAGGCCTTGAGGCCATCGGCACCGACTTTCTGGGCCGAAACGCCGACGAAGGTGTAGCCGTTCTTCAGCATGAACTCAGGGTCACCGAACCAGTTCCACTCGATATCGCGGAACGCGGTCACGTTGTACCACTCGGCCACGACTGCTCCATTGGCGTCGGACGCATTGGCAGGGCGACGGACCACGATGCGGGTTTTGAAGGGGTAGGTACCGTCATTGTTGGGACCACCCGTTTCGGTCCGGGTGGCGGTAACGGCGGGGTCGTTCGAGGGTGTGGTGTCGTAACGGTAGGCGTCGCCCTCGATGAAGTACTCCTCTTCCATGTAGCCGTACTTCGAAAGATCGATGTCAGTGGCGAGGAACGGGTATGAGTTCGCGGTGACCGGGATCGGACCGGTCACGGTGGGAACCGGGACGGGTGGCCCTGCGGCGGCCGCTGGCGCGGCGAAAAGCAGGGTCGTTCCGATTACGGCGACAACGGCGGCCAGCAGGCGGTGCATAGTCAAGTGATTCCCTCTCAAAACATGTTTCGGCTGCGCTTCTGCCTGCTCGATCGGTGATCGTGCCGCGGTTCTCGCCGCCCTTCTCTCCCTGAAACACGATACCGGAGCCAATGTTTCGCCGCAGCCGGATTCCTGAATCAGGAATACCCTGTTCGGCCGTAGAATCCCGAAGATGAACGACTCGAACAAGCAGCGGGGACCGATCGCCGTCTACGGTGCAACCGGCTATACAGGCCGTCTGATCGCCGCCGAACTCGGGCGGGCGGGCGTGGATTTCCGGCTGGCCGGTCGCAGCCGGGAAAAACTCGACCGCCTGGCGGGCGAGCTGGACTCAAAGGTGGAGGTTCATGCGGTATCGCTGGACGACCGGCGGGGGCTGCGCGACCTGCTCGCCGACTGCCCGGCGGTGATCGCCTGCGCCGGGCCTTTCCACCTCCACGGTGAACCGGTGATGCGGGCCGCGGTTGAGACCGGCACCCACTACCTGGATACGACCGGCGAGCAGCCCTTCATGCGGCTGGCCTGGGAGAAGTACGACCGGCCCGCCGCCAAAGCAGGGGTGGCGGTGATCCCGGCGATGGGCTTCGACTACGTGCCCGGGGACATGATCGCCGCGCTCACCGCCTCGGGAATGGGAAGGCTCGACACGCTGAGACTCGCCTATCGGGCGAAGATGCAGCCGACCCGCGGCACGATGCTCTCGGCCCTGGAGATGATCAAGGGAGGAGATGTCGAGTGGCGGGGCGGCCGCCTTGAGCCGGCCGACCAGTCGGTACGGAGGGGCAGCTTCGACTTCGGATCTCCCCTGGGAGAGAAGAAGATGACCCGGTACCCGGCCGGCGAGCACGTGACCGTGCCCCGGCACATCGACACCGCCCGGGTCGAGACCATGTTGAGCGCCGACTCTTTCGCCCCGGGTCCTGCCGAGACCGTGCTGCCGCTGGTCTTCCGCGGTGCCGGCCTGGCGATGCGCACGCCACTACGAGGCCTGACCGCGAAGCTGATTCCGCGCCTTCCCGAAGGGGCGAGTCCGGAACAGAGGAACGA
>JBBRVF010000209.1:0-3529 GCA_038247145.1 Solirubrobacterales bacterium
CGAAGAACATGTGCTCGGTTCGGCAGAGGCCGATCCCCTCCGCCCCCAGATCGCGGGCGTGGCGCGCGTCCTCGGCGGTGTCGGCGTTGGCCCTTACCCCGAGCATGCGGATCTCGTCGGCCCAGCCGAGGATCTCTTTGAAGTACTCGTCGATCTCCGGCCTGACAAGGTCGACCTCGTCGGCGGTGACCAGGCCGGTCGAGCCGTCGATCGTGATGTGGTCTCCTTCGCGAAGCACATGGTCGCCGATGGTCAGCGTTCCCCGCTCGGGATCGACCTTGATCTCGGAGGCGCCGACCACGCATGGGCGACCCATGCCTCTGGCGACGATCGCCGCATGTGAAGATTTGCCTCCCTGGGCGGTGAGGATCCCTCGGGCGGCGTGGAAGCCGGCGACGTCGTCGGCCGAAGTGAACAGCCGGACCAGGATCGTGTCTTCGCCTTCGTCGGCCCTGTTCTGAGCGGACTTCGCGGTCAGGGCGACCGTGCCGGTGGCGGCACCGGGCGATGCCGGTACCCCGCGGGTCAGCTCCTCGAACTCGGCGTCGGGGGCGAAGGCGGGGTGGAGCAGAGCGGTCAGGGACGAGGGCGGGATCGTGCGCAGCGCATGCTCGCGCGAGAGCAGCCCCTCGCGCACCGCGTCGGAAGCGAAGCGCACCGCAGCCTTCGCATGGCGCTTGGCACCGCGGGTCTGCAGGATGTAGAGGCGACCGTCCTCGATCGTGAACTCGATGTCCTGGATGTCGCGGTAGTGGGCCTCGAGCTCGGCCAGGCTGTCGATCAGTTCGGCATGCATTTCGGGCATGTGGCGGTGGAGGTCGTCGAGGTCCTCGGTGTTGCGGATACCGGCGACGACGTCTTCGCCCTGGGCGTTGAGCAGGAAGTCGCCGAGCGGTTCGGGCTCGGCCGTGGTCGGATCGCGCGTGAAGGCAACCCCTGAGCCCGACTGCTCGCCCATGTTGCCGAAGACCATGCGCTGGACCGTGACCGCGGTGCCGAGTTCATCCGGGATGCCGTTCAGCCTGCGGTAGGTGACGGCGCGCTCGTTGTCCCAGGAGTCGAAGACTGCCCGCACAGCCTGGATCAACTGGGAGTGGGGATCCTCGGGGAAGGCTTCGCCGGTGTGGTGCTAGAAGATCCCGAGGTAGCGCGCCACCAGTTCGTGCAGCGCGGCCTCGTCGAGCTGGCTGTCGATTTCGACGTCGTTGCGATGCCTCGCGGCGACCAGGGCGTCTTCGAAGGCCATCGCAGGGACCCCGCGCACGACCTCGGCGAACATCTGGATCAGCCGGCGACGCGAGTCCCATGCCAGATGAGCGTCGCCCGTCTGGCGGGCCAGCCCGTCGACGGACTGCTCGTTCAGACCGAGATTGAGCACCGTGTCGAGCATTCCGGGCATCGAAACCGGCGCTCCGGAGCGGACCGAGACGAGCAGCGGATCCTCCGGGTCGCCGAGTACCTTGCCGGACTGCCGCTCCAGTTCGGTGAGGGCGTCGCGGATCTGCCCGTCGAGGCCGTCGGGCATCTGGCCGTCCTGATCGCGGTATTTCACGCAGGCGGCGGTAGTGATCGTGAAGCCGCCCGGCACCCGATCGGCCCCGAGCACCTGCGTCATCTCGGCCAGATTGGCGCCTTTGTTGCCGAGCAGCGCACGCATCTCGGCGGTACCGTCGGCGAAGCCGATGACCCAGGGCCTTGTTTCGGGAGTCGTTACGATCGGTTCCAAGTCCCCTATTCATAAACCTTTTGCGATCTCAATAGTGTGCAGGCCGTGAGGGGCGACCTGAAGATCCGCGGTTATACGGTCGGCCAGGTTCCAAGCCTCCCGCTCGCGCTCGCCCTGATCGGCCTTGTCGCAAGCTGGTTTCTGTCCTCAGGCTCGACCGGATACGCCTTTGCCAGGGCCCTCTTCTACGTGGGGCTGGCGGTATGGGCGTGGCTCGAGGTGAGCGACGGCGTGAACGGCTTTCGACGGGTCCTCGGTGCCGGCGGCCTGATCTTCGTACTTGCCTCGCTCGCCCGCGACCTCGACTGAAAGCGCAACAAGCGCGCCCGGGGCGAGTTATGGTTACACGGCGCGAGGCGGGGAGGACCGATTCGTGCGACGACCGTGGAGAGGATCCGTATGTCCCAGCACCACACTCTCGCTGCGAATCCGGCCCGTCGGGCAGGCTCGCTCCTGATCGCGGTCGCCGTTCTGGCGGCAGCGCTTCTGGCTCTTGCCGGGACGGCAGGCGAAGCCGACGCCGGGAAGAAGAATAGGAAGAAAGCCAGGCCGAACATCGTGCTGTTCCAGGCCGACGACGCCGTGGTCAGCGACCTCAAGTACATGCCGAACGTCAAACGGCTGATGAAGCGCGGCGGCACCAACTTCTCCAACTACTTCGTCTCATACTCGCTCTGCTGTACCGCCAGGACCACGCTGCTCACCGGCCAGTTCTCTCACAACCACGGGGTGCTCAGCAACTTCAGGTCGAACGAAGGCGGTTATTACACCTTCCGCGACCTGCCGGGGAAGCAAAACCAGAAGAACTCTCTCGGACCCTGGCTGAAGCAGGCCGGCTACCGCACGGCCCTGGTCGGCAAGTACCTGAACGAGTACGGCGCGCTGGACCGCAAAGAGGTTCCGCCGGGCTGGAACCGCTGGGTCGGGCTGCTGGACAACTCGACCTACGACTATTACAACTACGCGCTGAACGTCGACGGCAAGGTTCGCTACTACGGCGACCCCGATTACGCCAGGGCTCAGCTGGACCTTGCGACTTCGGTGATCACCGATCCTGCCGAGAGCTTCCCCCAACTGATCGCCAAGTTCCAGGACATTTTCCAGCCCTTCGACTACTTCGGATGGCAGCGCGAGAAGGACTACACGATGGATGTCGGAGGAGCCTTCGCCAGGAACTTCGTCAAGAACTCGGCGCCGCGGAGGAAGCCCTTCTTCCTCTATTACTCACCGCCCGGTCCTCACGCTGAAGATACGAATCACCTCCAGGGTCTGCGCCCCGGCGCCCCTGAACCGGACCCGAGACCGCCGGCCCGCTACCGCGACACCTTCGACGACGTCGAGCTGCCGATGACGCCGTCGTTCAACGAGGCCGACGTCTCCGACAAGGAAGTCAACCTCAACGGCCTGCCGCTGCTCAAAGAAAGCCAGATCGAGGAGATCACCGACAACTACCGCGGTCGCCTCGGTGCGGTCAAGGCGGTTGACGACCAGGTCGGCAGGATCGTCAAGCAGGTCAAGAAGGCCGGCGAGATGAAGAACACATACTTCATCTTCAACTCCGACAACGGCTACCTGCAGGGCGAACACCGCTTGCGTGGGTCGAAGTTTCTGCCCTACGAGAATTCGATCCGGGTACCGACCCTGATCAGCGGACCCGGGGTCAAGAAGGCAAAGACCAAGACCGGCAACGCGATCGACGTCGATCTGGCACCGACCATCCTCGACATGGCCGGGGTCAGGCCCCGCCGGGTGATGGACGGCGTGTCGCTGCTGCCGGCTGCGAAAGGCAAGCGCCGCCTCCCG
>JBBRVF010000210.1:0-3474 GCA_038247145.1 Solirubrobacterales bacterium
GAAGTCGGCGCGGACCGCCTGGTCAACGCAATCGCGGCCTATGAAGAGGTCGGCGACGTCTGCGTAGGCGTCGATTTCGGTACCGGGCTCAACTTTGACGCGGTCTCGGCCGAAGGCGCCTACCTCGGGGGAGCGATCGCTCCAGGGGTCGAAATCTCGCTGACCGCGTTGACCGAGCGTGCCGCAAGGATCTCCCGGATCGACCTGTTCGAGCCCAAGTCGGCGATCGGTACCAGCTCAAGGGCCGCGATCCAGTCCGGAGTCCTCTACGGCTTCGCCGGCCTGGTGGACGGCGTCGGCCGACGAATCAACGCCGAGCTCGGCGGAAACGCCAGGTTCATCGCCACCGGCGGTCTCGCTTCGACGATCGTGCCGTTCACCGAGACGATCACCGAAATCGACGACCTGTTGACCCTCAAGGGTCTTCGCATAATCCACGAGAGAAACCGTGCCTGAACAGCCGCCCCTGACCGAGCCGTTCCGGATCGCGGACGTCGAAATCTCGAACCGCGTCCTGCTGGCGCCGCTGGCCGGCATCGGCAACTGGTTCGTCCGGCTTCAGGCCCGCCGCTTCGGCGCCGGCATGGCTGTATCCGAGATGGTCTCCAGCTTCGGGCTCCACTACGGCAACGAGCGCACGATGACCGAGCTTATGCGGATCCACCCTGACGAGCATCCGGTATCGATCCAGCTCTTCGGCCAGGATCCCGAGGTGATGCGCTCGGCGGCCGAAGTCGCCGCCCGCTCCGGCCCCGACCTGATCGACCTCAACATGGGTTGTCCCGTGCCGAAGGTCCGCAAGACGGGCGCCGGCGCCGAACTTCTCAGCGACCCCGAACTGGCACTCGAACTCGCCCGCGCGGCGGCCGAGGGCAGCGGCCTGCCGGTCACGGTCAAGATCCGCTCGGGCCTGATGCCCGGGGACCGTTCCGGCTTTGACCTCGCCGTCCGGCTGGTCGAGGAGGCCGGCGTGGCGGCGATCGGCTTTCACCCGCGTGTCGCCAAGCAGGGTCACAAGGGCCATCCGGACTACGAAATGGCCCGCGAGCTCAGCCAGACGATCGATGTGCCGATGATCATCTCGGGCGGCCTCAGCACGGCCGAGGCTTCCCGCCACGCCTACGAAGAGTCCGGAGCCGACGCCGTGATGGTCGCTCGCGGAGCGCTGGGTTACCCGTGGGTCTTCGCCGAGCTGACCGGCCAGGAGATCGAGCCGCCGGACCGGCGGCAGATCATGGATGAGCTGCTCTGGGTCATGGACCGGGCCGAAGAGCACATCGGCAGCGACCGCGCCGGCCGGTACATGCGCAAGTTCTACCCCTGGTATCTGGACCGGCTCGACCTTCCCAGGCTGGTCAGGAACGAGCTCTGCCAGACCGCCGGCCTCGACCGCGCCCGCGAAATCGTCGCCGGGATCCGCGACGGGGAAGCGGTCCTGGCGTGAGCGCCGCCGTCCTCGGAGACCGGATCGAGACCTGGCGCCTGGAGGGTCGTCAGGAGGAGTTCCGGGGCCACAACATCCACACGTACTTCCAGGACGGCGAGGGTCCCCTGCTCATCCTGCTCCACGGCTTTCCGACCAGCTCCTACGACTGGCGGGAAACGATCCGGCTGATGCCTGGCCAGAAGCTGCTCGCTTTTGACTTTCTCGGATTCGGCCTCTCCGATAAACCCCGCGACCACAACTACACGCTGTCCTGGCAGGCGGACCTGACCGAAGAACTTGCCGAACGCTTCGGCGCCGGCGGGCCGGTCTACGTCTGCGCCCATGACCTCGGAACCTCTGTCGCCACCGAGTTGCTCGCCCGGGATCTCGCCAATGAGCTCGGCTTCGAACTCTGCGGGATGACCATCTTCAACGGCGCGATCCTGGTCGAGAAGTCCAATCCGACCCTCGCCCAGAAGCTTCTCAGCGGCCCTTTTGGTCCGCTGGCGGCCCGATTCGCGAACGAGACCTTCTTCCGTCGCCAGTTCGCTTCGATCTTCTCCCAGGCCCATCCGGTCAGCGACCGTGACGCCGCCGATAACTGGTCGCTGATGTGCTTCAACGACGGTAACCGCCTGGGCCACAAGCTGGTTTCCTACATGGAGGAGAGAGCGATCTACGCCGATCGCTGGCACGGCGCCATCCAGCGGTGGCAGGGTGACCTGCGGCTCATCTGGGGCCAGCAGGACCCGGTTGTCGTACCCGAAGTGCTGGACGGGCTGCTCCAGCTCCGACCCGATTCGATCGTGGTCCGGTTCGAAGACATTGGCCACTATCCGCAGGTGGAAGACCCCGAGAGGTTCGTCGCCGTGCTCGAGCAGTTCATGTCCGGCAGCCGGACCTCGTTATAGTCGCCAGTTCTGCTGCCCTGCCGGCGTTCCGCGGAACGTCGCTCAGGGCGTTATTTATGGGGCCGGGAGCCGAAAACGGACCCGGTCTGCCGGAAGCAATCCCTTGATGTCAAGAGAGGCAAATACCTGTGAGTCGCCAGTCTGAAATCACCCCCGAAGGTCTGAAACAGCTCGAAGAAGAGATCGAGCACCTCTCCACCGTGCGTCGACGCGAGGTATCCGAACGTATCCGCGAGGCCCGCGACTTCGGTGATATCTCCGAGAACGCCGAGTACGACGACGCCAAGAACGAACAGGCCCAGCTCGAGCAACAGATCGCGCTGCTCGAAGAGCGCCTGCGCCGTTCGACCGTGGTCGAAGAGGCATCGACCGATACCAGCGTGGTGGCATTCGGCTCGATCGTCCACATCAAGGACCAGGACTCGGGCGCTTCCAGGAAGTTCCAGATCGTCGGCTCGACCGAGGCCGATCTCGCCGAAGGAAAGCTCTCGAGCGAGTCGCCGATCGGCTCCGCCCTGATCGGTGGCAAGATCAACCAGATCGTCAAGATCCCCGCCCCCCGTGGACCGGAGAAGCAGTTCAAGATCACCAAGATCGAAGCGGCCTGACCAAAGGATCGGCCGGATGCGATGAGCGATCTCGAAGCCGCCGATAGCGAAACCGAGGCTCGCGGCCTGCTCGCCGAGCGCCGCCAGAAGCTCGACCGCCTGCGGGCGGCCGGGATCGAACCGTTCCCTCACGGCTTCGATCAGCGCGAGGAGATCGCCTCGGTGCTCGAGGCGCACTCCGGCCTCGAGGCCGGCGAAGAGACCGAGTCCGTCCACCGGGTGGCAGGCCGCATCGTCGGACGCCGCGGCCACGGCAAGGCCGCCTTCATCGACCTGCGCGACTCGACCGGGCAGATCCAGCTCCACGCCAAGGCCGACGTGCTCGGCGAAGCGACATTCGCCCTGCTCGACGACCTCGACCTCGGCGATTTCATCGGGGTTTCCGGCCGGGCGATAGTCACCCGCCGCGGTCAGCTCTCGTTGGAGGCGGCCGACTGGAAGGTGCTCGCCAAGTCGCTGCGGCCGCCGCCGGACAAGTTCCACGGCCTCGAGGACACCGAGACGCGATACCGCCGGCGCGAACTCGACC